>JAIROQ010000216.1 GCA_031257455.1 Prevotellaceae bacterium
ACCGGAGCAGTATTAATAAATAAATTTAATGTTTGATTAATCGAGCGGGTTTGCCAGCCATTGCTTTCAGAAAGTTGTTTTAATTTACGGATGTCTTGTTTATCTCGTACCCGTACAATCATTGTTTCCATAATAAAATCTTATTTTTCCACAAATATACGCAAAAGATTAAAAAGAACCCCCGGTACATTTCCATTAAAGTAGTTAAAGTAGTTAGAGGAGTTTTTTTAGTGGAGAATGGAGAGTGGAGAGTGGAGAGTGGAGAGTGGAGAACGGCGGCAGGCGCGGAGGCGTAAGCCAATTCGTAATTTCTAATTTCTAATTTCTAATTCGCATTGGCGTCAGCCCAATTAGTCACATTAGCACATTAGTCACATTAGCACATTAGCACATTTTCACATCTTCAAATTTCTAAATTTTTAAATTGTTTGTATCTTTGCAATAGAGAAAATATCCTTTTCCATTTTGAATTATGTCACAATTTGTACACTTACATGTCCATACCCAATACTCTATTTTAGACGGGATGTCCACGATTGGGGGATTGTTCCGAAAAGCCCAAGAAGACGGTCAACAGGCGCTGGCCATTACCGACCACGGGAATATGTTCGGCGTAAAGGAATTTTTGGATGTAGCGGAAAAAAAATTCAAGGAAATAAAGCCGATTGTCGGGTGTGAAGTGTATGTATCGCCCGAAGGTCGCTTTATGCGGCGCGGCAAAGAAGACCAAAGCAGCAATCACCTTGTCCTGTTGGCCAAAAATAAAACCGGTTACTATAATTTGATAAAGCTGGTTTCCCTTGCTTATATCGAAGGTTTTTATTACAAGCCGCGCATTGACCATGAACTGCTGGAACAGTATCACGAAGGATTGATTGCCTGTTCCGCCTGTCTGGCGGGCGAAGTACCGCGTGCAATCCTGCACGGGAATTTGGAAGAAGCGGAAAAGACCATTGTGTGGTATAAAAATTTATTCGGCGAGGATTATTATCTCGAATTGCAACGCCACGAAACGCAAGACCCCCTGGCCGACCAGCAGGTCTATCCGATGCAAAAGGCCGTAGCGGAACATATCCGGGCATTCGCGGAAAAATACCGGATTAAAATTATTGCCACCAATGACGTGCATTTTGAAAATGCCGAAGACGCCGAAGCGCATGACCGCTTGATTTGCTTGAATACCGGCGCCGACCTCAATGACGCCAAACGCATGCGCTACACCAAACAGGAATGGATGAAAACACAGGCGGAAATGGCGCAACTTTTTTCCGACCTTCCCGAAGCGCTAAGCAATACATTGGAAATAGCGGAAAAGGTCGAACGTTACAGCATCAACAACCCGCCGATAATGCCGTATTTTCCGATACCCGAAAATTTCACGGACTCCAACGAATACCTGCAGCGCCTGACTTATGAAGGCGCAGCCAAACGCTATAAAGAAATCACGGAGGCCATAAAAGAGCGGATTGATTTTGAACTGGCGACAATAAAAAAAATGGGCTATCCCGATTACTTTTTGATTGTGCAGGATTTTATTGCCGCCGCGCGTGAAATGGATGTCTGGGTAGGTCCCGGACGCGGTTCGGCTGCCGGGTCGGTGGTGGCCTATTGTTTGCAGATTACCGATATTGACCCGTTGAAATATAATTTGCTGTTTGAGCGTTTCCTCAATCCCGACCGCATTTCGTTGCCCGATATTGACATTGATTTCGATGATGACGGCCGCGCAAAAGTATTAAAATATGTGGAAGAGAAATACGGGAAAGACCATGTATCGCATGTCATCACTTTCGGCACGATGGCGACCAAGTCGGCTATCCGCGATGTGGCGCGCGTGCAGAAACTGCCGTTGGATGTATCGGATAAACTGGCCAAATTGATACCCGTGCGCTGGGACAAAAAGGAAACAGTCGTTAAAAAAGATGAAGACGGCAACGAAGAAAAAGAAGAACAAACCTTGCCGATTAACTTGGAAAACTGTCTTACCCATATCCCCGAACTTAAACAGGCAATGGAATCGGACGACCCGCTGCTGCAGGACACGTTCAAGTTTGCCAAACAGCTGGAAGGCTCTGTCCGCAATACCGGCGTGCATGCCTGCGCCATTATCATCGGGCGGAATAATTTAATGGAACACATCCCTATTTCTTCCGCCAAAGACAAGGATACCGGCGAAGACATGTGGGTATCGCAGTACGAAGGCTCGTGCATCGAAGAAGTAGGCATGTTGAAAATGGATTTCCTTGGGCTAAAAACCCTGTCCATTCTGCGCGGCGCTGTTGAAAACATAAAATCGACACGCGGCATTGACATTGATTTGGCCGCCATTTCGCTGGATGATAAGAAAACCTATGAACTGTTCAGTCGCGGGAATACAGTGGCCACGTTCCAGTTTGAATCGGACGGCATGAGGAAATGGTTGCAGGAACTCGAACCCACGCGTTTTGAAGACCTGATAGCCATGAACGCGCTCTACCGTCCCGGCCCGATGAATTATATTCCCAACTTTGTCAAACGCAAACATGGCGGCGAAAAAATAGAATACGACCTGCCCGAAATGGAAGAATTTTTGAGCGACACATACGGCATCACCGTGTATCAGGAGCAGGTCATGCTGTTGTCGCAAAAACTGGCCGGATTTACCGGCGGGCAAGCCGACACCCTGCGCAAAGCCATGGGGAAAAAGCAAAAAAAGACGCTGGCAAAAATGAAAAACGATTTCATTGCCGGCGCCATACAAAACGGACACTCCGAAGCCATTTGCAATAAAATCTGGAGCGACTGGGAAGCGTTTGCCGAATACGCTTTCAACAAATCGCATTCCACCTGTTACGCTTTGCTCGGATACCAGACCGCCTACCTGAAAGCCAACTATCCGGCGGAATACATGGCCGCCGTGCTTAGCTGCAACCTGGATAATATTGACGAAATCGCCAAACTGATGAACGAATGCCGGCGGATGGGCATTGCCGTATTGGGGCCGGCCATCAACGAAAGTAACCGGCGCTTTGCCGTCAATAAAGCGGGAGATATCCGTTTCAGCATGGCTGCCATTAAAAACGTGGGAGCGGCCGCTATTGACGCCATCGTAAACGAACGGCAACGTCACGGGCCATTCAAAGACATATTTGATTTTGTGGAACGCATACCCTTGTCCACCGTAAACCGCCGGGCGATGGAAGCGCTGGTACTGGGCGGCGCGTTTGATGAATTTAAAGAAATCAAACGCTATCAATACCTGTCGCCCAATGCGCAAAAAGAAATTTTTCTGGAAAGCCTGCTGCGCTACGCCAACAAATGGCAGGCCGATAAACAACAAAACACGAATTCATTATTCGGCGGCAGTTATGACGTGGCCGTACAAAAACCGAAAATCCCCACAGACGTGGAAGAATGGATTGCCACCGAAACCCTGAAAAAAGAAAAAGAACTGGTAGGCATCTACCTCTCGGCGCACCCCTTGGACGTTCATTCTTTCGCGATACGGCATTTTACCAACCATACCCTGCAAGAGATACCTGATTTATTAAACAAAGCGCTGAACGACAAAGACGGAATGCTGCAGCGGAAAACAATCCTGCTGGCCGGCCTTGTAACCAAAGCGGAAGAGGCGAAATCAAAAAAAACGGAAAAGCCTTATCTGCGTTTTACACTGGAAGACTATTCCGATTCTATGAATATGGCGCTATTCGGGATAGATTACGACAATTTCTCCAAATCCATAAAAACGGAACAGGCATTATTACTGCGCTGCCAGATACAAAAATGTTTCCGGAAAAAGGATGACAAGCGACCCGAAGAATGGGAACTTAGAATACGCTCCGTCCATAATCTGGCACACGTGTGCGATGAACTGGTGCAGGCCATCCAGCTTGTCTTGCCGGTGGAAGAACTGTCCGCATCCTTTACGAAACGGTTAATGGATGCGATTTCAAAAAACCGGGGAAATATAACGTTGCAACTGAAATTGACGGAACAAAAACACCGGTTGACACTGCCATTATGGTCGCGTTCGCACCCGGTGGCGCTGACGCCGGATTTTATAGATTTTATACAGTCGGAAAATATAAATTATTCTTTAACTAAAAAAATTGGTTGTTGAGTTGTTTAATTGTTGAGTTGTTTAATTGTTGAACTGTTGAATTGTTTATTTGTTTATTTGTGTATTAGCTGATGCCAACTATCATTCAACAGTTCAACAGTTCAACAGTTCAACAGTTCAACAACTCAACAACTCAACAAATCAACAAATCAACAAATCAACCTATGAGTACTTTTTTCTATGCCTGTATTACCGCCTTGCTATGCAGTTTTTTATTAATGCCGTTACTGGCGCGGTTTCTGCGCCGCAGGCATATCCTTGACAAGGGCGGCCACCGGAGGGTTCACAAAGGATTTGTGCCGTCAATGGGGGGAGTTATCATTTGCCTGTCATTCCTGTTTGCGATGCTATTGTGGATACCCATCGACAGCATCAGCGAGCGCCGGTTTGAGCTGGCGGCTATTGCACTCATGTTTTTTACCGGCGTCCGCGATGACATGCAACCTTTGCGTCCGTTATATAAATTCTTTGTACAAATGATTGCGGCAATTATAGTAGTCGTTGCCGGCAATATGTATATCCATTCGTTCTACGGCCTGTTCGGCATATATGAAATACCGGAACTGTTGGGCTGTGCAATCAGCGTACTGTTCATTATTTTTATCACCAATGCATTTAATTTAATTGACGGCCTTGACGGACTGGCAGCCGGCATGGCCATAGTGGCTTTTTCATTTCTCGGTTATTGGTTCTATGTGGCCGGCTACGAAATGGAAACCCTGCGCATGGCCTGTATCATCGGCGCACTTGTCGGATTCCTGTACTATAATTGGCAACCGGCCTCCATTTTCATGGGCGACACCGGTTCGCTGGTTGTCGGGTTTATCCTCTCCACGAGCGCCCTCTCTTTCATCTCCGCAAACGGCAGTTTGCCGGACGATGTATCCTATAAATTCCCTGCGGTATTCAGTACCGGGATGACCATCGTATTATTGCCGCTTTTCGACACGACCCGCATATTCATCCTGCGAATAAAACAGGGGAAATCGCCCTTCCTTCCCGACAAGCAACACCTGCATCATGTGCTGCTGCACGTGATGCGCACGCATGCAAGAACCGTCCGCGTCATGTTGACAGGATATATCCTTTTTTCCGGATGTGTTCTCATTGCCGGTAAATTCTGTAAGGACTGGGTAGTACTTACCGGGGGAATCGTTACGTGTATTCTCATCGATTTGCTACTGACGCGTAATATCGGCCGGCTGGTGCGGAAATCTTTAAGAGGCCGGAAGTAGGAGTTAAGAACTAAGAGTTAAGAGTTATGAGTTATGAGTTATGAGTGGCGGCAGGCGCACCGGCGTTAGCCAAATCCGTAAATCTGTAAATCCGTAAATCCGTAAATGGCTTCACGCTTTATGCCTCACGACTAATTCCCATTTCCATGCCGCGCGGAGGGTGTCTTCAATAGATTCCTGCGCGTGCCAGCCAAGAACGGTATGCGCTTTTTCGGGATTAGCCCAGACCTGTTCAATATCGCCGGCACGGCGGCCGACAATCTTATAAGGTAGTTTTATTCCCGTAGCTTTTTGAAAGGCGTCAATCAGTTCCAGTACCGACAATCCTTTGCCCGTGCCGATATTAAAGGTTTCCACAGCCGTTTTATTTTTCCCGTCCGCGAGGTAATTAACCGCCTGCACATGCGCACGCGCCAAATCCACTACGTTGATATAATCGCGGATGCAACTGCCGTCCGGCGTGTGGTAATCATTACCGAAAACGCTTAATTCCTGCCGGACGCCCGCCGCCGTCTGCGTGATGAAAGGCACTAAATTTTGCGGCACACCCACCGGCAATTCCCCTATCTCGGCAGACGGATGAGCGCCTATAGGATTGAAGTAACGCAACAAAACGCCCTGCAATGCAAAGGAAACAGCGGTATCGCGCAAAATCTCTTCACAAATCTGCTTCGTATTCCCGTAGGGCGACATGGCCGGCAGGACAGGAGCATCTTCCGTAACCGGCAACACGGCAGGCTGGCCGTAAACCGTGCACGATGAAGAAAACACTATATGGAAAACGCCATGCGCTATCATCTCTTCCACGACATTGAGCAGCGACAGGAGGTTATTCCGGTAATACAGCAGGGGCTTTTCCACACTCTCGCCCACCGCCTTGGACGCTGCAAAATGAATGACCGCCGTAATGCCGGAATACTTATCAAAAATAGCCGCCATAGCGTTCCTGTCGCAACAGTCCGCCTGCTCAAAATGCGGACGAACGCCGGTAATGCGCGTAATGCCGTCCACCACCGCCGCTGTGGAATTTGATAAATTATCTACAATAACGGTTTCAAACCCCGCCTGCTGTAGCTCAACTACGGTATGCGAGCCAATGTAGCCCGTGCCGCCGGTAACAAGAATAATCGGTTGTAACATATATTTTTTTTGAAACAAAGGTAGCGATTTTAAGACAATTCAAAGATTTAAAGATTTAAAAATTTAAAAATTTAAAGGTTGAAATCTTTGAATTTTTAAATCTTTAAATCATGAAATTTTATATTATCTTTGCATAGAAATCCATTATTAACACAAAATTCTATGGCAAAAACAACCAAACCGGCGCCCAAACTGCGTACTATTGATGCGATAGCATTGGAAGCGGGAAAAATGCCGCCCCATTCGCCCGACTTTGAAAAGTCGGTACTGGGCGCTTTGATGCTCGAAAAGGAAGCTATCGTTGAAATACAGGAACTGCTGAAACCCGAGTCATTCCACAATGAATTGCATGCAAAAATATTCCGCGCTATTCAGGATATCAACCTGCGGCACGAGCCTGTCGACATGCTCACTGTTGCCGAAGAACTGAAAAAGAAAGGCGCACTGGACGAAATCGGGGGGCCTTACTATCTCTCGCAACTGACGATGACGGTGAACTCGGCGGCGCATGTGGAATACCATGCAAAACTGTTGGCGCAAAAATATATTCAACGGCAGTTGATCACCGCTTGCTCCAAAATAGTGGGGAAGGCCTTTGAAGAAGATGTTGTAGTGGATGAATTGCTGGACAGCGCACAACAGGAGATTTTTGACATCGCCGAAGGAAATATCCATCGGGAAACGGAGCATGTCGGGGCAGTGGTGGCACAAGCCATCAAAGAACTGGAAGCAGCGCAGCTCCGGGATGACGGGTTGATCGGCATAGCGTCCGGCTATTCGGCGATTGACCGCATTACGCTGGGGTGGCAGCCGGCGGACATGGTTGTCGTAGCGGCGCGCCCTTCCATGGGGAAAACGGCTTTTGTGCTTACTATGGCGCGCAACATGAGTGTAGATCATAAAGTGCCTACTGCTTTTTTCTCGTTGGAAATGCCCTCCGTGCAGCTCGTAAAGCGGCTAATGATGAACGAATCGGGCCTTGATTCAAACAAAATACGCGGCGGTACAAAACTGTTGCCGCATGAATGGACACAAATAGAAACAAGTGTCCGTAGCCTTGTAGAAGCCCCCCTGTTTATTGATGATACGCCGGCATTGTCGATTTTTGAGTTCCGCTCCAAAGCGCGCCGGCTGGTACTTTCGCACAATATAAAAATCATCATCGTTGACTACCTGCAATTGATGACCGGGCCGCCGGAGACGCAGAAAAGCATCAGGGAACAGGAGGTTTCCGCCATTTCGCGCGCCTTGAAAGCCATTGCCAAAGAACTAAACGTACCGATTATTGTGCTCTCGCAGTTGAACCGTTCGGTAGAAACGCGTGGCGGAAATAAACGCCCGCAATTAAGCGACCTTCGCGAATCCGGCGCTATTGAACAGGACGCCGACCTGGTACTGTTCATCCATCGTCCCGAATATTATGGTATCACAGAAGACGAGCAACATCAATCTACAAAAAATATGGCGGAAATTTTGATTGCCAAACATCGCAATGGCCAAACAGGGAATGTGAAATTAAAGTTTTCACAGGCAAAGTTTACGGAATGGGAAGAACCGGTCTGGGTGGAAGATGATACTGCCTCAACCAATGTAACAACTACCACCATGCCGTCAAAAATGAATTATAATAAAGACTTTGATTTGGAGCCTCCACCCAGCAAACCGGCCTCATTCTAAAAATAACGGGCAATGAAACGTTCGGTAATTATAGTGGCCGGCGGTAACGGGCGGCGTATGGGGATGCAAACACCCAAACAATTCCTGTTGCTTGCCGGCCTGCCTGTGCTGATGCATGCCATCCGCCGGTTTCATCATTTTGACCCTGCCATGCCGCTGGTAGTGGCATTGCCGCCGGCGCATATTCCCACGTGGGCGCAACTCTGCGCCGAACACCGCTTCACGGTCGCGCATACCGTAACGGCCGGCGGCGACACACGGTTTGACTCCGTGAAAAAAGCCCTCCAGGCCCTGCCCGAAACGGAATGGATAGCCGTACATGACGGCGTACGGCCATTGGTTTCGCCGGCGCTGATTGCCCGCTGCTTTGAAACGGCCGTGCAACATGGCGCAGCCGTGCCTGTTGTTCCCCTTTCCGATACTCTTCGTATGCTGGAAGCCGGCGGTAGCCGCGGTGTGCCGCGTGAAGATTACTGCATGGTACAAACCCCGCAAGTCTTCCGCGCCGGATGGCTGAAAAACGCTTACCGTACGCCCTTCCGTCCGGCATTCACCGATGACGCTTCCGTAGTGGAAGCCGCAGGATACCGCGTCTCCCTTGCCGAAGGCAGCCGCGAAAACATTAAAATCACCGAACCGGTGGACTTGAAAATAGCGGAACTTCTTATTAATTCTTAATCCCCAATTCACACTTGATGCGGCGGTAAATGCCGTCTGCATCGAAGCCGCATTGCGCCTGCAATTGCGCAATAGAACCATGTTCCACAAAATGGTCGGGAATACCCATCCTGATAATTTTGGCGGGATACCGGTGGGTCGTGAAAAATTCCGCTACCGCACCCCCGAGCCCGCCGTTCACCGTGCCGTTTTCAAGGGTAATGACGGTAGAAAATTTCTTGCCGGTTTCGTGTAATACCGCTTCATCTATGGGTTTCAGGAAGCGCATGTCGTAATGTTGGACGGAAATATTTTCGCCAGCCAGCCGCGCTATTGCCGTGACCGCTTTATTTCCGATATCGCCGATGCTCAATAGCGCAAGGTCGTTGCCTTCGCACAGCCGGCGCGCCTTGCCGACAGGTATTGTTTCAAAAGGGCGTTTCCAGTCCAACCCCACGCCACGCCCGCGCGGATAGCGGATGACGGTGGTGCGCATACCGGGAAGTTGTGCGGTGTAAAGCATATTGCGCAATTCCACTTCATTCATCGGCGCAAAAATAACGAGGTTCGGAATACAGCGGAAATACGCCAAATCGTAAGCGCCATGATGCGTAGCGCCGTCTTCGCCGACCAGTCCGCCACGGTCCAAGCAGAAAACCACCTGCAGATTTTGCAACGCCACATCATGTATCACCTGGTCATAGGCGCGCTGCATGAATGACGAGTAGATATTGCAATAGGGCAACATGCCGGCAACAGCCAGTCCGGACGAGAAAGTTACGGCATGTTGTTCGGCAATGCCTACGTCAAATGCGCGGTGGGGCATTTTTTCCATCATCAGGTTGAGCGAGCAGCCGGTGGGCATGGCCGGCGTAATGCCGACTATTTTCGGGTTCTGTTCGGCGAGTTCTATCAGGGTTTGTCCGAATACGTCCTGATAGCGCGCCGGGCCGCCGGACGGGAGGCGTTCGCCGGTTTCTTTGTCATACATGCCGGGCGCATGCCACAGTATCTGGTTTTCTTCGGCCGGTTTATATCCTTTGCCTTTGGTCGTGATAATATGCAACACCTTCGGCCCCTCGATATTTTTCAAGGCTTGCAGGGTTTTTGTAAGCTGCCGGATGTCGTGCCCGTCCACCGGACCGAAGTAACGGAAACCTAAAGCCTCAAAAAGGTTGCTGTTACGTAAAACCGCGATTTTTGTAGTGCTCACAAACTTTTGCACCATCCGGCGGATAATATTATTGCCGAAAAAATTCCACACTTTTGCTTTGAACTGGTTGTAGCGTACAGACGTGGTCAGCTTCAACAGGTAGTTATGCACAGCGCCGACATTTTTGTCGATAGACATATTATTATCGTTCACCACCACTAAAATATTGGCTTTGGATACGCCGGCATTGTTCAATCCTTCAAAAGCCAGGCCGCCGCCGAGAGCGCCGTCTCCAATTACGGCAATGGCCTGCCGGCGGATGCCCTGCATTTTCGCAGCCGTAGCAATGCCCAATGCCGCCGACACGGACACCGATGAATGGCCGCCGCCAAAAGCGTCATATTCGCTTTCGCTGATTTTGGGGAAGCCGCTGATGCCGCCATACGAGCGGTTGGTGGCGAAAACGTCCCGGCGGCCGGTGAGTATCTTATGTGCATAAGCCTGATGCCCCACATCCCAAATCAATTTGTCCTCCGGCGTGTTGAACACATAGTGCAACGCCACCGTGAGTTCTATCACTCCCAAGCTGGCGCCCAAATGTCCCGGATTTTTCGAACACTGGTAAATGATAAATTCGCGCAATTCTTCCGACAACTGCGACAATGCTTCCGGCGTCAGTTTCCGCAAGTCGGACGGGCTGTTGATAGTGGCTAATAAGGAAAACATGACAAAATTTCAGTCTGCAAAAATACGGAATAATTTTGTATATAAATGCATAATTTTGTATCTAAGGGCATAATTTTCGTACCCAAGTGTTGTATTTTAAATATTTTTTTTACCTTTGCATACCATTTCACGTTCTTTAAAACATTTTGATTGCTTTTATTCAGTTTCTGAAATCTAGTAAATTTCACTTTATCTATTTTGAATAAAAGCAAAAACTCCACGTGAGGGAAACGTGAATTTTTGCTTTATAATAGATAGGTATACTAGAACCTCAGAAACTTTAGGCACAGTTCACGTTTCGGAGTTTTATCTAAACCCAATCGCTCTGCAAAGAGAAATCCCAAAACAAGACTGACTGAATAAAAGTAGTGCAAAACTACAAAGATTATGATTTTTTAATACAGATTACGCGGATTTATATGGATTACGCGGACATAGTTAGTGCGGAAGGAGGGATTGTTTTGGAATGAAGTGTTTGTTTGGGGATAGATTATAAGTGCAAAACAATCCCGAAACCGCGAATAGAGCTAGGAGTTATGAGTTATGAGTTATGAGAGGCTGGCGCGTCAGCCAAATTAGAAATTGGAAATCAGAAATTAGAAATTATGGGAGTTGATGCCGGAAAAGTAGAAAATAGGAACTGAAAATGGAAAGTGGAGTTATTGCCTCTCGCTTTACATTTTCCACTTTTTTTTACGCTTTACGCTTCACACGTCACACTTTATAATAAATCATAAATAAAAAAACTATGAAAAAACAAACAATCATTGCAGCAAAATGGCGCATAGCCGCTATTTGTTTCTTTCTCCTTTGGGCATTAAGTGGCTTTGCCCAACAGGCGAGTATTACCAACCTCGCGACCGATTATACCGCGAAAAAAATTTCGTTCACTGTCAAGTGGACGGCAGCACCGCACGACAACAAAATCTGGGTGATTACCGACTACGTTAAGATAGAAGGCGCCACCACAGTAGGCCCCTGGTCACGCGCCCTTGTTACGAACGTGTCTGCTTCCACCGGCACTGCCACCATCTATTCTAATGGGCGCGGTTTTTTGCTGACTACTTCCGGCGTCAACGGCAGTGCGAACATTACGGCTACGTTAATCAGCAGTATGCCCGCCCGGTTCAGCTGGTGCGCCTTTGCATTGAATTACCCGCCCCGTGCAGTCCTTAACGCTTCCGGCTGGTATGATTTAAAAGGCACGAAGCCGTTTGTCGTGAATGAAACGCCATTAGGCAACGATGTGAACACCTATACGGGTGGTTGCATCACTTCCCTCACCGATGCAACCAACAACCCCCATGCTATTATTCCCGGACCGCCAACAATTACGGCAGTTAATTCCCCGACTATTTGTTATAACACGGCCGCCAACCTGACGGCTACCGTAGCCGGTGATATAACCGCCGCCATGACTTATACATGGAATATTGGCGGAACAATTACCACGACTACCGTACCTGCCAAAACAACCGGCAACTTGACAACCAATACTACCTATACCGTTACGGCAAAAAACGCTGCCGGCTGCACAAGCGCCGTATCCAATACAGGAACGATTACCGTACTCGAAGCGTTCTCTCCCGGCGAGATTGCGGCCACCGGGGAAACCATTTGCTATGCGGATACGCCCGGTATGATAGACAATATTACGGCAGCTTCCGGCGGTGATGGCCACATTACCTACCAATGGAGGTACGCCACCTCCAGGCCTTTTTCCGGCGCCACGGCCAGCTCTTATGCGCCGGATGCAGCAACTATCCAGTTATATTCTGACACAGGCAACACGTTCACCATTACCCGTTGGGCAAAAGACGGCACATGTAATACGACCCCTATGCAGAGTACAGGGACGTGGATACTGACCGTTCACGGTGCACTTAATTCCGGCATGATTGTGTCCACCGGGCAAACCATTTGCTCTGGGGATACGCCCGACGTAATAGGCAATCAGATATCCGCTACCGGCAGCGATGGCAACATTACCTACCAATGGCGGCACAACGGCGAGACTATTCCCGGCGCCACGGCCACCTCTTATACGCCGGCTGCGTCCTACAGCCAGACAGCCGGCACCCATACCTTTACCCGTTGGGCAAAAGACGACGGATGCAATACGACCCCTGTGCAAAGTACAGGGGAGTGGGTACTGACCGTTAACACCGGCCTTGATCCCGGCTCGATTACGACCAGCGGGGAAACCGTTTGCTATGGGAATACGCCCACCAAGTCAATAAGCAATACTCCAGCTACCGGCGGCGGCAACATTACCTACGAATGGCGGCACAATGGCGTGGCTATTCCCGGCGCAACCCTCGCCTCTTATACGCCGGCTGCGTCCTACAGCCAGACAGCCGGCGCCCATACCTTTACCCGTTGGGCAAA
>JAIROQ010000225.1 GCA_031257455.1 Prevotellaceae bacterium
GTTCCGTTTTTCTTCGCCGATAGAAGTAGCCGGGCCATGTCCGGGGAACACCTTTACATCATCGGGAAGCGTCATAAGTTTGGTACGGATACTGTCGATGAGTTGTTCGTAATTGCCGCGGGCCAAGTCGGTGCGGCCGATGCTTTCCTGAAATAATGTGTCGCCCGAAAGTACAAATTTGTCGTCCGCCGCATACAGGCAGATACCGCCGGGCGAATGTCCGGGCGTATGCAACACCTGTAATTGCGAATGTCCGAAACGCACCGGCGCTTCTTCTGTGAGGAAGCGGTCGGGCACGGGCGGTTGCTCCACAACAAATCCGAACATCGCCGACTGCTGCGCCACTTTTGCCAGTAACGGCGCATCGCCTTCGTGTATTGCGCTGGGAATGGAATAAGTTTTAACCGCAAACAAATTGCCCAGCACATGGTCGAAATGGGCATGGGTATTGACTATCATTACCGGTTTTAATTCGTTTTCCATAATAAATTTCTGTAACCGCTGTTGCTCGCCCGCCGATTCGCAGCCGGGGTCAACAATAATACACTCCTTCGTTTCGTCCCACAAAACATAGGTACACACGCGCAGTTCATTAAAATAAAAAACTTTTAGTTGCATTGTTATTTAGTCGTAAGTTATAAGTCGTAAGTTATAAGTCGTAAGTCATAAGTCGTAAGTCGCGACAAACGCATTATTCACTATTCACTATTCACTGTTATACTTCTTCTTTCCCTTCCAGCATCGGCACAAATTTATAGTGGCCATGCGTGGTGATGTTATATTCGTTATCTGACAAGCGTTCCACAACCGTCATTTGTTGTATGTCGCCGCCTACCGGCACTACCATCCGGCCGCCCGTCCCCAATTGCGCCAGCAGTTTTTGCGGAATTTCCGGTGCGCCGCAGGTAACAATAATCTTGTCAAACGGCGCCAGCAGCGGTTTCCCTTCATAGCCGTCCCCGTAATGAAAAATCGCCTGCTTTCCCATCTGGAGCAATGTTTTCTGCGCTTGCAAGTACAGCGATTTTTGCCGCTCAATGGTATATACTATCGCTCCCATCGTAACCAGTATGGCCGTCTGGTAACCGCAGCCCGTGCCGACTTCCAGCACCCTGTCCCCTTTTTTCAACTGCAACAGGTGCGTCTGCATGGCTACCGTATAGGGTTGCGAAATCGTTTGTTCAGCCGCTATCTGCAACGGACGGTTGGAATAAGCCACCGCAGCATATGATACATCCACGAACCAATGACGCGGTACTTTATCCATTGCCTCCAGTACGCATTCATCGAACGGATACGTCTTGCGCAACTGCTCAATCATTTTTTTCCGTTGCCCTTTATGAAGAAAGCTATCTTGCATCGCTCATCGTTACGCCGAATAATTGAAAATACAACCAGTCAAACGAGCCTTCCTGGTAGAGTTTAACCAATTCCTCTACTTTCCGGTCTTCTCCGTATTTATCATAGGGTTTTTTCAGGTTCGCGCCAAAAAGGCGTGCAATACCTTGCCAGAAGAAAGCGGTAAAGCCGCCTTTCAAATCTTTAATTACATAATAAGAAGTTTGCCCCACTTCGCGGTCAACCAGTTTCAGCAATAATTTGCCTTGTGAAAAAGTCAATTTCCGTATCGGCTGTTCAAATTCCGCGAATAAAGTTTTTTCATATTTTTTTATCAATACTTCCCGTTCTTTCTTTGACGACAATGCGGCTAATTCTTCCTCCATCGCGTCCGTTTTCTGTTTTGCCATGAGCGCATACGGATATACTTTCCTGAAATTATACACTAATTTCCGGTACTCTTTCCATTCTTTGGATTTGTTTTTTACTTTTGGAAAAGCAAACACATACACCGGCGGCAACGACAACTGATATAATGTGTCGTTGTTTTCAATGATGGGCGGCAAGGTATAGACCTGTTGCGCGGCAACGTTACCACCGCTTCCCACCATTAGCAAAAACAAACTGGCGATTATATATTGTTTCCCTTTCATACTGCCCACTGTTTCCGGAAAACCGTCCACTGAAACTACTGTCTTGCCGCTTCCATTTCTTCCGCGCTCAGCGGCAATGCCGGCCCCAGACGGCGCGCGCCGGTAGCCGTAATCAAATAATCCTCTTCATTGCGGATACCGCCGAAATCCCTGAACTTTTCTACCGCTTCATAATTTATAAATTGTTCCAGTTGTTTCTTTCCTTTCCATTGGTCAATCAATTCGGGGATGAAGTAGATGCCCGGCTCAATCGTATGCACAAAGCCCGGTTCAAGCGTCCGCGCCAGCCGCAGTGATTTTAATCCGAATTGCGTGCTGCGCGGTTCGCCGGCATAGCCCACCCATTTTTCGCCAAGATTTTCCATATCGTGTACATCCAGCCCCATCATGTGTCCCAGTCCATGCACGAAGAACAGGGCATGCGCGCCGGCCATGACCGCTTCGGCGGCGTCTCCTTTCATCAGCCCGATGCTTTTAAAACCTTCTACCAATATTTTTGCGGCAATAAAATGCACGTCCCTGAATGCAATACCCGGCCGTAACGCCGCTACCGCCGCCCGGTGCATGTCATAGCGGATTTGGTACACCGTTTTCTGTTGTCCGGTAAAATTTTTATCCACCGGAAAAGTGGACGATAAATCGCCGGCATAATGCATGGCATTTTCAGCGCCCGCGTCAATCAGCATCAGCCGGCCGCTCGTTAGCGTATGGCCATGATAGTGGTTGTGCAACGTCTGCCCGTTAATAGTAGCAATAGTTGGAAACGACAACCGGCCGCCGTGGCGCATGGCAATCTCATTCATCGCCGCCGCTATTTCCGATTCTTTCATGCCCGGCCGCGCCATAGCAATGGCTTTCCGGTGCATTTCCGCAGAAATGGAGACGGCATCTTCGATTTGTTCAATCTCTTCATCCGACTTGTAGTTGCGTTGATTGACCACTGCCTTCACAAATTCAATAGACGCAGCTCCGGCTTGCGCTGCCGGCGCAATACCCAGCCATTCCTGTAACTTCAATTGGTGTTCGGCGCGATAGGGCGGCAGGAAATGTATCTCCCGGCCTTTTGCCGCAGCGTCCCGGAGGTATGTTTTCAGCGAGCCGGCCGGCAGTGTTTCATGGATGCCGGCCTGTGCGCATTTTTCGCGGATAGTAGGCTGTTGCCCCATCCAAACAATATCGTCAATCGTCAATTCGTCTCCGAAAATGATTTCTTTGTTTTCGTCAATATCAATCACCGCCGCAAGCCCTGCATAATCATTACCGAAATAATACAGGAACGTAGAATCCTGCCGGAAATCATAGGTATTGTCGGCATAGTTCATCGGACTTTCATCGTTGCCGAGAAACAGCAACAGCCCTTTGTTTACCGCTTGTTTCAATACTTTCCGGCGATTTACGTAAGTAGTTACAGGAAACATTATATACTTTTTAAAATGAGTTTACAAATATAGTGATTTTTTACCTACAAATAAAAATATGGCGGTAAACGCAGAATAGTAAATGCAATCGAGCAAAGCCGCACAAAATAATTCGGACGAGAGAATTAAGAATTGGAGTGACCATTTACGAATTTAAAGATTTGGCTTGCGCCAATTTAAATATTTAAAAATTCAAAGATTTAAGCTGACGCCACTGCGCTTGCCGCGACTTACGACTGAATGACCTGCGACTAATGACTGAACAGCCCGAAAATGGCGGCGCCGCTGCCGCTCATGGCGGCATAGATAGCGCCATCGTCATAGAGGCGTTGTTTTATTTGCGCCAGCAGGGGGAAACGGGCAAAGACAGGCGCTTCGAAATCGTTTACCACCGTGTCTTTCCATTGTTCTGCCGGCTGCGCCAGCAGCGAAGGCAGCGGCAGCGCGGGCGTGCGCGGCGTTATGGCGGCATAGGCTTCCGCCGTGCTGCTAAATACCGGCGGCGTTTCAATGACGACACGGAAAGACGGCAACGGCAGGGCAGTCAAGACCTCGCCGCGTCCGGTGGCAAGCATGGGTTTGCGGTGAAGGAAGAAAGCGCAGTCGCTGCCTAATTGTGCGGCATAGCAGGAAAGCTGTCCGGCGGAGAGTTGTAACGAGAAAAGTTCATTCAGCGCCAGCAGCGTGGCGGTAGCGTCCGAAGAGCCGCCCCCCAGTCCTGCGCCCGGAGGGATGACTTTGTGCAGGTAAACAGTTACCGGCGGCAAATCAAAATCGGCTTGTAACAGGCGGTAGGCTTTCATGCAGAGATTGTCTTCCGGCGCGCCCGCCACCGGCAACCCGGATAACCGGATAGCCAACCGGCCGGCCGGCATCACTTCCAACACATCATGCAACGACTCCACCGGATAGAACAGCGTTTCTATTTCATGGAAACCATCCCGCCGCTTCGCTGTTACGTGCAGGCCAATGTTGATTTTTGCAGGAGGGAAGAGAAGCATGGGAGTTAAGAGTTATGAGTTAGGAGTTATGAGTTATGAGTTAGGAATTATGAGTTATGAGTTAGGAATTATGAGTTATGGGCTGTGGGTTATGAGTTATAAGGGCTGGCGCGTCAGCCAACTCATAATTCATAACTCCTGACTCATAACTAAAAAAAACGCTTAACTGCATTTCGAGTATCCGCAGTTTTTGCAAATCAGGCAGCCTTCTTGAAATACCAGTGCATCGGAGCCGCATTGGCTGCAGGTTTGTCCGGCGATAGTTGTTCCGTCCGGGATGTAGCGTTTCAGGGCGCGTTCCACGCCGTTTTTCCATGTATTGATGGAATCGCTGTCCAATTCCAGTCCCTGTACCAGATTGACGACATCCACAATTGGCATATTATTGCGCAGGACGCCCGAAATCAGTTTGGCATAATTCCAAAATTCTTTTTTGAACATGTGCGAAATACCGCCGAAAGTATTGGGGTAACCATAGCGGTCGATGTATTGGAAGTCGTAACGCGACTTTCCTTTTTTGTCTTTTACTTTCACAATCTCGCCCATAGTAATGGAACGGGGAATAGTGCGCACTTCTTCATCTACCAGCCCGGTGAATATTTCGTAGGGTTTCCCGTTATACATACCGACAAAAGCAATCCATTGCTCGTTATCGTTTTTGAAGCGTATCACTTCGGCTTTTAATACTTCGGGGCGTTTTTGGGGCATGCCTGCCGGCGTTTCTTCTTTTTTGGGTTCTTTATTGATTAATACGCCGCCGCGCGAACCATCGCGGTACACCGTAATACCTTTGCATCCGCTTTCCCATGCCGTTTTATAGACTTCCGCTACCGTTTCTTCGGAAATATTCGCCGGCAGGTTGACGGTTACACTGATGGAATGGTCTACCCATTTCTGCATGCGGCCTTGCATTTTCACTTTCGCCACCCAGTCCACATCGTTGGCTGTGGCTTTATAATAGGGTGATTTCTCAATCAGCTGTTTTTGTTCTTCGTCATTGCAGTTCATCACCTCATCGATATTATAGCCGCTGGCTTCGCACCATGTAAGGAATTTATGGTGGCATACGTTGTATTCTTCCCATGCGTCTCCCACTTCGTCAACGTAGGTAATTTTCGCGTTCTTATCGTTCGGATTTATCTTGCGGCGGCGGCGGTACATGGGCGAGAACACCGGCTCGATGCCGGAGGTGGTTTGCGTCATCATGCTGGTCGTGCCTGTCGGCGCGATGGTGAGCATTGAAATATTGCGGCGGCCGTGGCGTACCATGTCTTCATACAATCCCTCGTCTTCTTTTCGGATACGGTTAATCATCGGATTATTTTCTTCGCGTTTGGAGTCATATATGGAAAAAACGCCACGTTCTTTCGCCATGGTTACCGAAGCGCGGTAGGCTTCTATGGCCAGCGTTTTCTGAATATCTACGGAAAAATCAATAGCTTCGTCTGTGCCGTAGCATAGCCCCAATGCGGCGAGCATGTCGCCTTCGGCGGTAATTCCCAAACCGGTGCGGCGGCCGTTGATGGCTTTTTCTTTTATCTTCAGCCACAGTTCGCGTTCCACGCGGCGCACGTCTGCGTCTTCCGGGTCATTGTCAATCTTTGCAATGATAGCGTCTATTTTTTCCAGTTCCAAATCAATCAAATCGTCCATCAGGCGCATGGCTTTGGCGACATGCTGCACAAACAGGGCTTTGTTGAATACCGCTTTTTTCGTAAACGGGTTTTCGACATAACCGTACAGGTTGAGCGCAATGAGCCGACAGCTGTCGTAGGGGCACAGGGGAATTTCGCCGCAGGGATTGGTGCTTACCGTACGGTAGCCCAAGTCGGCATAGCAATCGGGCACTGATTCGCGAATAATCGTATCCCAGAATAATACGCCGGGTTCGGCGGATTTCCATGCATTGTGGATAATTTTTTTCCACAATGTCGTGGCGTTAATTTCCTTTTTGTATTTCGGTTCTTTGGCGTCAATCGGGTATTGTGCGGTATATTTTTTCCCGTGCAGGGCGGCGCGCATAAATTCATCGTCAATTTTCACCGATACATTAGCGCCCGTTACTTTCCCCTGTTCCATTTTTGCGTCAATGAAGTGTTCTGCATCGGGGTGTTTAATGGAAATACTCAACATCAGTGCGCCGCGCCGTCCGTCTTGCGCCACTTCGCGCGTAGAGTTCGAATAGCGTTCCATGAACGGCACTACGCCGGTGGAGGTGAGCGCACTGTTCAGCACCGGACTGCCGCCCGGTCGGATATGCGAGAGGTCGTGTCCCACGCCGCCGCGGCGTTTCATCAATTGCACCTGTTCTTCGTCAATGCGCATAATGCCGCCATACGAATCGGCCGGGTTTTTATGCCCGATGACGAAGCAATTCGACAACGAAGCAATCTGGTAGTCGTTACCGATGCCGGTCATGGGGCCGCCTTGCGGAATAACGTATTTGAAGTCTTTCAACAGTTCAAAGATTTCTTCGGCGCTCATCGGGTTTTCGTACTGCCGTTCGATACGGGCAAATTCATTTGCCAGCCGCCGATGCATATCGTCCGGCGTACGCTCGAAAATATTCCCGAACGAATCTTTCATCGCGTATTTGGTAACCCATACATTGGCCGCCATTTCGTCTCCTTTGAAATATTCTTTGGTTGCCGCCACCGCTTCTTCATAGGTGTAGATTTTTTGCTCGCCGACTTTCGCAGTCGTTTTTTCCGCTTTTTGTTCTTTGTTAGGACTCATTTCTTCTTGTACTTTTATATATGTTATATTTTCTTCCGGTATATTAAAAGGTATATTCATCGGGGCGGCCGGTAGTGTTGTTGGTTGAATGGCTAAGTTCATCTTTTTTTCAGATAAAATAAATGATATGGTAACTTTATTCCGCGCAAAACGGAATGCTAAGTTACGACAACTTGTAATTTTTCCGGCAAGCCGGAAACGATACTTATTAACGAAGAAATTAACAACCGGACGGAACGTAAGACATAATCAGCCTTTCCGGTTTTTTCAACAGCCGTTTGTGCAAAAAAAATGAAATCAGCAGCAATGCAATTCACAATCAACGCACCGGGAGAATTCCCCTTGTAAACGCTTTTCCACTAACCCGGCTATACGCTCACGCAGTGGAACAACCCCTATTTTATCGAGGACGTCCTGCACAAATCCAATTTGTTGGAGCAGGCGCGCCTCTTTGAGTGCGATGCCGCGCGAACGAAGGTAAAATAATGCCTGCTCGTCAAGTTGCCCGATAGTCGCGCCGTGCGAACATTTGACGTCATCGGCATAAATTTCCAGTTGCGGCTGCGTGTACATTTTAGCTTGTTTGGTAAGCAATAAATTATTGTTCGCCTGGAAGGCTTCTGTTTTTTGCGCATTTTTTGCCACCAACACGCGCCCATGAAAACGACCGACCGCCTCGTTGTTTATAATGCCCTTGAACAGTTGGTTGCTTCGGCAATGGCCTGCTTCGTGGGCAATGCTGATATCCGTCACAAATCTTTGCGTTCCGTCAATTAAAAACAGCCCGTTGGCGCGGCAGCCGGCATTTTCGCCCTGCAATTTTATATCAATCACATTTTCGATGAACGCGCCGTGAAGTGTCATCACATTACAGGTTACCATGCTTCCGGCAGCTTGCCGTATGCGTATTTCCGAGCGGTGCTGCGAGCGGTTGTGTTCGCTTTGCATCCACAACAGTTCCAGTTGTGCGCCAGACTGTACAACAATGGTGGTAGTACATTCCGTCATAAACGTGTCGGGCGAGAGCGTGTGGTCGCAAATAATCAGTTGGGCTCGCGCCTGCGGCGCGATGAGGAAAGTATTCGTAAAAACTAACTTATCCGTATTTGCGCCGGTACGTACATTAATAATTTGCAGCGGTTGCTCCAATGCCGCACCGGCCGCCACCGTCAGCGCTATGCCCATGCCGTTTTCATACGGCGCAATCGTAAATGCTGACGGCGGCGCAGGCGTCTGCCCGTGATAAACGCCATTCACCACCAACGATGGCTGCAGCGTGGTCAGCGGCACATGGCAATGGAAATCGGGAATAGTAGCGGGGGTATAGTGAAAATTTTTATGCAT
>JAIROQ010000046.1 GCA_031257455.1 Prevotellaceae bacterium
CTGCCAATTTTACGTTATCATCTTTCATTTACAATAAAAGCGAAACGTGAAATTTAATTTATTGCTTAAGAGGTCCTGAGAAACCCGTATCAAAAATAAACCAAAATCCACGTTAAATTAGATTTTAATAAATTCTAATGATACTACGAAACTTCTCAGGTTTCTTAAGCAGAACAAGCCGTACTATGCCGACTTTTTACAATAAACAAAGAACAGCATTAAACATTGCAAATATATTACTTTATTTTTTATCTACAAATTTTTTTTGCCAGGTAGATTCAATGCGTGTCTAATTTCCCCCCATCCTGTTTGTCTTTCCGGATGAATTGATAAATACGTTCGTGTGAAACCATCGGAATATGGTTCTTTTTGGCATTCCCTGCGATCTGTTCCGGTGACCATTGTTCCTGTGTTAATTTGTCCCGTATTTGAAGTTCCATTTCTCTGGTAAATTTACGGGGATAATGGAACCGTTCTTGCCTGATGATGGACATCTCTCGCGCTGCATGCGCATTATACCCGCCTCTGGCTGTCCTGTTTCGCTGCAATTCCCTGCTGATTGTGGATTGGGATACCCAAAATTCAAAATTAAGAATTGCTGACGCGTCAGCCCAATTAGTCACATTAGCACATTAGCACATTAGCACATTAGCACATCTTTTACTATCTTTGCAGCATAGATTAAAATTATTTCCTGTTATGAAGTACGTTAAAATCGTTTTTATTCTCTTGGTTGCCGCACTGGGACTGGGTTCATGCGTGTCGAGTTCGCAATATAATTCGTTAAATGCCGACTATCGCCTGTTGATGGACGACCGCAACAGGATTAACGAACGAATGAATAACCTCGCCAATGAAAATGCCGCCTTGAAACGCCGGTTGCAGGAATTGGAAGAAACTGCCAAAAAATATGAAATAACAGAAGCCGAAAGGGTATCGCTGCAAAAACAATTAGTCGAATTGCAGGGGTTGATGGATCGCTCGCGCCGGCAGAATATCAAGGAAACCGGCAGTATGAGTATCGAAATACAGCGTACCCGCGAAGAACTGCAAAAACGGGAAGATGATTTGGCGGCAAAACTCCGCGAACTGCAACAGATGCAGGACGAAATGGAAAAACGCAATAAACGCCTGATTGAATTGGAAACTATCCTTGCACGCAAGGATTCCACGGTTACCGCCTTGCGGCGCAAAGTATCCGATGCGTTGCTCGGCTTTGAAGGAAAGGGATTGAGCGTGCATACCAAGAATGGAAAAGTATATGTATCGATGGAGGACAAATTGCTTTTCCGTTCAGGACGCTACGACATAGAAGCGCGGGGCGCGAATGCCATCAAAGACTTGGCGCAGATGCTGGCGCAAAACCCCGAAATCAACGTATTGATAGAAGGCCATACCGATGACGTGGCCTATCGTGGTACCGGCGATTTGAAAGACAATTGGGATTTGAGCGTAAAACGCGCCACCTCGGTTGTCCGCGAACTGCTCAAAAATCCCCAAATTGACGCACGGCGTATTACTGCCGCCGGCCGCGGGGAATTTATCCCGCTGGACAACGCGAAAACCGCTGACGCCCGCCAGAAGAACCGGCGTATTGAAATCATCCTGACGCCGAAATTGGACGAACTGTTAGAAATATTGGAATAACCGGATTGCCGCATGGACTCACCTTTTGTATTCTCCCGGGAAGTTATTAATGAATTGTTCGTAGGACGGAAAGATGAACTGTCATGGCTTTCCTCCAACTTGGCCAACAAAGAAAATACGGTCTTGATAGCGCCGCCGGGCTACGGCAAAAAATCACTGGTGCGCAGCGCCTTTATACAGGCGGCAAAACATGCGGAATTAAAATGGTGTACCTGCAACCTCTTTAATATCCGGGACGCCTATTCTTTCTATACCCTGCTGGCGCACGAGCTTTTCAGCGCCGCCTGCGCCACGGGAGACGAATGGATTGCCATGGCAGACCACCTGTTGCCGCTTGCACGGCCGCATATTGAAATCAATGAAAAGAGAACAAATGCCCCGCTGCAAATTATTTTCGACAGGCAACGGTTGCTTGAATTTGCAGATGAAATCCTGCAACTGCCCGAAAAAATAGCCCTCCTGCAAAACACCTCGTTTATCGTATGGATAAACGATTTTCAGGAAATCGCCCGCTTTGACAACACGGCCGCCTTCCAAAAACGCCTGATTGCACAATGGAAACCGCAACGAAACGTGGGCTACTTATTATGCGGAAGCAAAATAAACGCCATGCACGACCTGTTCTCCGAAAAACAGGTATTCCACAAGTTCGGCGAACAGATACCGTTGGAACCGGTTGAAGAAAAAGCCCTGGTGGATTACATCGTGAAAGCGTTTTCCAAAAGCGGCCGCGTCATTTCCAAAGAATTTGCCGAAGTCATTTGCCGCACCACCTCCTGCTACCCGTTTTACACCCAACAATTCGCACACCTCTGCTGGCTCAACACCAAAGGCTTTGTCATTGACAGCATGATTGACGCCGCCGCCGAAGATTTACTCAACTATAACGACCACTTCTTCCGCTTCCTTGCCGATGATTTGAGCGACTCGCAGATAAATTACCTGCGAGCCGTCATTGACGGCATCGACCGCTTCAGTTCCGCCGAAGTGCTTGCCCGCTACCAGCTCCATTCATCGGCAAACATCACGCGCGTACGCGGGGCGCTGGAGAAAAAGGAAATCCTTACTTTCCCCCGCAACAAACCCTCTTTCATCAACCCCATATTTGAATACTGGCTGCGCAAACGGTATTTTGAAGGATAATTTGCGATTTACAGATTTGGCTTGCGCCAATTTAAAGATTTAAAAATTCAAAGATTTAAAGATTTGGCCTGCGCAACTAACCATTAACCATTAACCATTAATCATTAATTTGCGCCTGCCGCCATTCTCCACTTTCAGCTCTCCACTTTCAACTAAAAAAA
>JAIROQ010000061.1 GCA_031257455.1 Prevotellaceae bacterium
ATTATTATGAAAAAAATTTTCTTTCTTCTTGCGTGCTTGTTGCTGTTGGCAACGAGTTGCGCCACGCAAAAACAAACAGCGAACAATGCTGTTCCGTATGTGTATTACACCGGCGATGATGCGCCGGCGGCGTCTTCCGGCGTGGTTGCTTATCCGGATGAAAAGGCAATCCCGTAGGGATTACCGTTCGGTAGAAAAATGTACCGTATCTGTTTTTGCATTCCGTCAGGAATGCATCCAACCGCCAAAAGGACGCATACCCTACGGGATGCGATGGGGAAGATGACCGGCATTTTCTACCAAACGACTCATTCCTGCGGAATGATTTTCAATCCGCGTAATCCGTATTAATCCGTGTAATTCGTACAAACAAAAATAATAATTATGAAAAAAATTCTCTTTCTTCTCGCTTTGCTTGCCAGCATAACTGCAAGCGCCACCGTAACTGTTACGCCATTGAGCGTAGATTATTCCACCCAAAAAGTAACCTTTAGCGTGTCATGGACAGGCACGGCCGCCAATGACCGCGTATGGATATGGATAGACTTCTGTCCGGTTACCGGCACATCGCCCGGCACGTATGCCCAAGCCGTCATCAGCGGGGCTGCGGCTGACGCCGGCAGCATCGATGCCGCTACGCTTAATGGTCGCGGCTTCTACGTAACCGCCAGCCCCTCGACCGTAACCGCTACATTAAACAATGCGCCTGCCGATAAATTCAACTGGTGCGTGTATGGCAGCGACGCCCCGCCGAATGTAACGGCAGCTAACGGTACCTATACTTTGTACGGCACGCCGCCGTTTATACTGACAGCTGCGGGCAGCACAGCGACACAAACAGTGGCGGCCACCTCCATTACCACCTCCGCCGTAACCATTACGCCGGTAACCTTAACCGACCAGACAGGCTGTCCGGGCGTTTTCTGTATTTACACCGGCAGCGATTTATATATTGACGGTACGCACCTTTGCCAAACACGCGCCACCGGCGACCAAAATTGGGAAGCGTGGATAAGAGACACGCGCGACCAAGAATATTACCGGATTGTTTACATGCCCGACGGTAAATGGTGGCTGGCGCAGAATGTGAAATATGCGGGAGCAGGTTCTGCCGTTAGCGGCTGCTCAAAAGATGATTGTGGATATGGCTATACGCCGGCACAAGCACGTGCTTCATATGCCAGCGGTTCAAGTGGTGAAACCGGTAATGTGCAGGGTGTATGCCCTCCCGATTGGTTGTTGCCTGTAAAAGCTGATTGGACTAATTTTGTTAATAGTATAAGCACAACCGCAAGTGTGGTTCTTGAACGATTGCGTGCGCTGAATGCGAAATGTACAGGTGTGACCAACTACTATGGGTGGGCATCTCCTGTGCGGATTATGAACGGTACGGAGACGCATAATGATTGTGAGGGGTTCTACGTCAACGAAGGAGATGGGCGTCATTGGGGCCTTGGTCTGGATGGATATAATAGTGGGTGCGCGTGCGGTCTCTTGAGACTTAGCTTAGACTCCAATAATACATTCTCCGCATCGGTTCGCTGTTTCCGCGCACTGTAATTATTTGTTCAAAAATAATAAACAGGACACAAGAAAATAGTGTTTCCCAATAACGTCATGCTTCACTATCCTCATGGTTTCCTCGCGCAACCATAAAAAACTAAAATGTTCTCGAAATTTTGACAGAACAGAGGCTAAATAAATATAGCCTCCGTTTTCAGACGTTCAATAAGGCAGATTAAATCATAAAACAAATGACCGTTTTAAATTTTGAATTGGCTGACGCCGGCGCCAGCCTTATTCAAAATTCAAAACTCAAAATTCAAAGCGTCCTGTTTACCGGATGGCTACTTTCAGCATTTCCTTGCCGTTCAGGAAAGCGTGCAGCCGGTCGCCCGGATGCAATGCGCCGCTCGTAAGGGAGGAATTGATAAAAATATAATCCCCTATTTTGAGCGTGATAAATTGCGACACATACGGTATTATCTCCTCCGGCGTGTAAGCGATGGCGGCGTTTTGCACGGTTTCTTTTCCATTCGCCGCCCATTGCAGCGAACAATCTTTTATCGCCGGAATTTCTGCCGCCGGAAGCCACCCGGCGCTGATGGGTGCGGCGTAATCAAAGGCATGAGCGCCGTCTGCCGGCTGGTGGAGAGAAGCATATTGTTGCCGTAAATCGTGTGCGAAAATATCCATTCCCACACCTACGGAGTCGAAGTAACGTGCGGCAAAAGACGCTCCGATACTGCGCCCCAGACGGCTTATGCGCAATACTAACGACAACGTGGCGCGCACATCCTGCGTGTAATCGGGCAAAAAAAACGGCTGGTTATTGCGCAACAGCGCGGTGTCGGGCTTGAGGTAGAAAACCGGCGATGGCAACAGTTCCGAAGGGAAGGAGATAAATATAAGTTTCATGCAAATCAAATAGACATGGGTACAAAAGTAGAAAATCATTGCCGCCTGGACAAATATATTTTAATTTTCGTATTTTTGTACCTGTAAACTATACGGGTGCTTCGATACGCTCTACGTGGCATACCGCGCCATCCGGCTTTTTTTTGTAAGATGATATTTGCCCTGTGTGATTTCCTAAGCCTGTATTGGTATCAACTCCTTTCGGTGTTGTATTACATCGTTGCATTCTGGGTGATATTTTTTATGGTAGGCAGAAAATTAGACCCTATCAAAACGATTTCATGGAGTATCGTACTGATTGCACTTCCTTTTGCGGGATTGATATTTTATATTTTTCTGGGGCAAAATTATCGGAAAGAAAAAATATTCAGTTTGAAAGAAATTCGCGATTTGCGGGTCATCGACCAGTTGAGTAAACAGCAAATTGCCATGTTCCACAAGGCGGGGCAATATCCGCTGTCGGTGGAACGCTGCAAAAATATTATTACTTTATTGCTCAATAACAGCAAGGCCATCTTTACCGAATATAACCGGGTGGACATATACAGCAACGGCGAAACCACGCTCAATGCCATGAAAACGGCGATAGCGCAGGCGAACGATTTCATTCACCTTGAATCGTACATCATCGCGGACGATAAAATAGGCAATGAAATAAAAGATTTGTTGATACGGAAAGCACGCGAAGGCGTGGAAGTACGCGTGATTTATGACGATGTAGGAAGTTGGAACCTGTCCAAAAAATATGTACGGTCGCTCCGGCAGGAAGGCGTGGAAATCGTTCCTTTTGCCAAAGTGCATCTCCTGCACAGGAGCGGCACGAAAGTGAATTACCGCAATCACCGGAAAATTCTGGTCGTGGACGGGTATATCGGTTTCATGGGCGGCATCAACGTGGCAGACCGTTATGTCACCGGCGGCAAGTTCGGCGCATGGCGCGATACGCACATGCGTATCGAAGGCGATGCCGTACCGTTTCTGCAGGCCATTTTTTTAATGGACTGGTATTTTGTAACGAAAAAACAATTGGGGCAACGCAAACGCTATTATCCGGCGGGCAAAAAACATACCGCCTGCCCGATGCAAATCGCCTCTTCCGGCCCCGACAGCGGATGGGCAAGCGTGATGCAGGCTTACTTTGCGGCGATTGTGCAGGCAAAAGACCATATCTATATTACTACGCCTTATTTTACGCCGAACGAGAGTATCCTTACCGCTATCAAGACGGCATCGCTGAGCGGCGTGGATGTGCGCCTGATTATTCCGGCGCATTCCGATTCCAAGCTGGTTTATTCCGGCACGCGTTCTTATTTTTCGGAACTGCTCGAAGCCGGCATAAAAATATACCTCTTCCAAAAGGGCTTCAACCATTCCAAAGTGATGATGGTGGACGGATACTTTGCCGCAGTAGGCTCTGCGAATATGGACATACGCAGTTTTGAACACAACTTTGAAATTATTTCGCTGATTTACGATGAAGAGGTTACCCGGAAACTGGAAGCGCAGTTCCACGAAGATATAAGTTATAGCCGGCTCGTGCGCTTGCGTTGGTGGAATAAACGCAGCAACTGGTCGAAAATGAAAGAAGCCCTGGCACGCTTGTGCAGCCCGCTGTTGTAAAATTGAAAGTTGAAAGTTGAAAATGCAATTTAGTCGTAAGTTGTAAGTCAAATTAATGGTTAATGGTTAATGGTTAATGGCGGCAAGCGCAGCGGCGTAAGTCAAAATAGTCAATAGTCAATAATTAAATAGTCAATAGCTAAATCTGTAAATAAATTTATGAACCACGTAAATATTGAAAATATTCTCTTCTTAGATATAGAAACCGTTCCGCAAGTCGCGTCATACAATGATTTGCCGGAGCGCATGAAAATATTATGGGAAAAGAAATCGGCATACCTGCGCACCCAAGACCAGACAGCGGAAAGCATCTATGAACGCGCCGGCATTTGGGCGGAATTTGGAAAAATTATTTGCATCTCGGCCGGGTTCGTGCGGAGATACGGGGAAAAGAAAATTTTCCGCGTGAAATCATTTTTTGGGGACGATGAAAAACAATTGCTGCAGTCATTTTGCGACTTGTTGCACACTTTTCTTGCGCGGAAGAAAAGTGCGCAACTGTGCGCCCACAACGGCAAGGAATTTGACTTCCCCTACATCGCCCGCCGCCTGCTCATCAACGGGCTACCACTGCCCAATATATTGAATACCGCCGGCCGCAAGCCCTGGGAAGTCCCCTTCCTCGACACGATGGAACTGTGGAAATTCGGCGACTACAAGCACTTTTGTTCACTGGATTTGCTGACAACTGTTTTTGATATTCCCACGCCCAAAGACGATATTGACGGCAGCCGGGTAGCGGCCGTTTATTATGAAGAAAAAAACATGGAACGCATTGTCCGTTATTGCGAGAAAGACGCTATGGCTGTGGCGCAGCTATTATTGCGCTATCGCGGAGAACCCCTGCTGGACGGAATGGAAATAGCGGATTAATTTGGAAATGTGCTAATGTGCTAATGTGACTAATTGGGTATTTACAGATTTACGGATTTACAGATTTACAGATTTGGCTGACGCCGGAAGAGAGTTATGAATTATGAGGTATGAGTTGCTGACGCGCCAGCAAAATTGACTATTTAATTATTGACTATTGACTATTTTGGCTGGCGCGTCAGCCAAATCTGTAAATCCGTAATTAGTCACATTAGCACATTAGCACATTTCCAAATCTCCAAATCAATTAGTCACATTAGCAAATTAGCAAATCTATAACTCCATCTTTCTTTTCCGTTTTTTTTTGTATCTTCGCAACTTAATTTAAAACTAAAAAATAAATAAAATGAAATTAGTAGCATTTTTACAGGCGGCAGGCCAGGCGGCTGCACAAACAGACACTTCGACACAACCGGGAGCAGGCGGACTCTTCGGCGGAAATAGCGGATTTCTAATTATGATGCTTCTGCTGTTCGTAGTCATGTATTTTTTTATGATACGGCCGCAACAAAGGAAACAAAAGGAATTGCGCAAATTCCGTGAAAGTTTGCAGAAAGGCGATAAAGTCGTGTCGTCAGGCGGTATCTACGGAACGATTGTAGAGTTGAAAGACCATTATGCCCTGGTCGAAGTAGACCAAAACGTGAAAATACGTATCGACAAAAGCACTATTCTGAAAGATATGTCCGACCTGCCGCAGGCGAAGTAATACACTGCTTATGGCATTACGCGCGGTAACCTTGCAGAAACGTACAGTATGAAATTATCCATTTTCAAAAATGTATTCAGTAAAAGAACGGGGGTATTTTTTACCTTTGTATTGATAGCCTCGTTCGTTTGGCTGATGGACCGGCTGTCCCACGAATACCGCGCCAACCTGCAACTGACCGTATGCGTTTACAGCAGTACCAATGAAAATACGCCGCACCTTTGTTCGGACGGCGTATTGCCGGTAACCGCACGCACCAGCGGGTTCAATATCCTGAAACAACGTTTATCGAAGCCCCCGGCAGAGGTGATAGACCTGAAAAACCAGCCGGTGCGGAAAACAAAATTCAATCAATATTACCTGCTCGTAAACGACATCAAACAGTTGCTGAGCGATGATATACGTATAGAATTTTTTGCACAGGACACTTTATTTTTCACCGGCGTGCATATAGATGATTTTCCGGAAAGCATCAATGGACAGAAATCAGGCGACTGAGACGGCCGGATGGCCTGACCACGCCAAAACGTAACGCTTCACATGGCATATTTCGTAGGATTAACAGGAGGTATCGGCAGCGGGAAAACGCTGGTGGGGCAGGTTTTTTCGACTATGGGCGTGCCGGTATTTAATGCCGATGAAGAAACAAAAAAATTGTATGACACCGATGCCACATTGCGCACACAACTGGTAAATTTATTGGGAACGGAAATATATGACGGCCGGAAATTACGCCGCAAGCTCATGGCAGCGCGGATTTTTGCGGATGACGCCTTGCTGGAAAAAGTAAATGCATTGGTGCATCCGGTAGTTGTCGACTGTTTCAGGACGTATGCGGCGCAACAGCACGCGCCTTATGTACTCATGGAATCGGCGATTTTGCTGGAAAGCGGCATTGCTTCCATAGTGCGGAAAACAATAGCGGTAACAGCTCCCGAAACGCTCCGGCTGCAACGGGTGCAACAGCGCGATGGCCTGCCGGAAAAAGCCGTCCGCCTGCGCATCCGGCAACAATGGACGGACGAACGGCGGAATGCCGCAGCGGATTTCATCATCGTCAATGACGGAAAACAAGCCCTGTTGCCGCAAGTAATAGCCATACACGAGAAGCTGATGTGCTAATGTGCTAATGTGATAATGTGCTAATGTGCTAATGTGATAATGTGCTAATGTGATAATGTGCTAATGTGATAATGTGATAATGTGACTAATTGTTTAATGTGACTAATTAAATACAAGGTAAAGCGTAAGGCGTAAAGCGTAATGGCGTCAGCAACTCATAATTCATAATTCATAATTCATAACTCATAACTCATAACTCTTATGGTTGATTTACAAAAAATTTTAGCTATTACTGATTATCCCGGTTTATTTCGCCGTCTTTCGCAGGGAAGGAACGGTATTATTGTGGAGTCCATGCTGGACGGGAAACGTATGAATGCCGGCGCTTCCATGCGCATTACGGCATTGTCGGACGTGGCCATTTATACCGATACGGAAGAACTGCCCCTGCGCGAAGCGCTCATCAAAATCAAGGAAAAAGAAAACGGCGAAGCGGCCATTGACCATAAATCGGCGCCGGAAGTATTGCGGAAATACTTTGAAGAAGTCCTGCCCAATTATGACCGCGAACGCTTCTATCCGTCACACATGAAAAAAACGCTGGAATGGTACAACCTGCTGCAAAAAAATAACCTCCTCGACTTCGACAAAGAGGAGGAAAACCCCAACCCACCCGCTTAAATCTTTAAATCTTTTAAATCATGAAAAAATTATTACGCGAATCCAAAACGGCACGGTGGGCGGTACTGCTGTGCCTTGCGCTCCCGATGTTTGCCTCTTATTTCTTTGACGACATGTTTTCGATGGTCAGCCAGATATTCAACAATCCCGAATTGCTGGAACTTGGCTGGGATGCGGAAGACTATGGCTTCTACGGCGGCGCTTATTCATCGCTTTGCGTCTTCGGCGGGTTAATCATCTGCGGGATGCTGCTTGACAAATGGGGCGTCCGTTTTACGGGAACACTGTTCGTAACCTTGATGGTCGGCGGGGCGCTCATCGTGGCCTATGCCCTGTCTCCGGCATTTCCGGACAGCGCGGTGGCCGGCTTTGCAGGCCATACGTTGGGATTTGCAAAACCATCGCTGGCGGTAGCCTATGCGGGATGCGCGTTATTCGGGCTGGGCAGTGAAATTGCCGGCGTAGCGGTAACCAAATCCATTGCAAAATGGTTCAAAGGAAAAGAAATGGCATTGGCTATGGGATTGCAATTATCCCTCGCTCGCTTGGGAACGGCCATTGCCCTGCTGCTCGCGCCGATGGTGATTGCCGTAAAACAAAATACCTGCCTCCCGCTGCCGGAATCGAACGACATGTCGGAAATCGGACTGTTCCTGCTGCTGATTGGTTTTGTAACGTGGTTTGTGTTTATTTCGTTCGACAAAAAAATGGATGCACAAACGGCGGCAGCCAATGTGAACAACGCCGGCGAAGAAGATAAATTCAAATTCTCGGACATCGGAAAAATACTTACCAACAAACATTTTATACTTATATCGTTTTTGTGCGTATTTTTTTATTGCTGCATCAATTCTTTCAAACGTTTTGCCGCCGCGATACTCGTACCGCGTTTCGGCGAAGTATCCATTTCCCTGTTTGGCGTGGAATTTCAGACTTCATCTATTATGATGATTTTGCTGCCCATATTCACGATAGTCTTCACGCCCCTGTTCGGCTCGGCGATAGACAATAAGGGAAAAGCCACCAAATGGCTGCTCGTAGGGTCGGTGGTGGTGCTTTGCGCGCACCTTATCATTGCATTTGCGCCGCAGGTACAACTGTTCGGGTTCATAGGGCTGTCGCTATTGGGCGTGGGCTACTCGCTGGTGCCGGCTGCCATGTGGCCGTCCGTAACGAAAATAATTCCCGAAAGCAAATTAGGTACGGCCTATTCGCTTATTTTCTGGATTCAGAATATCGGTTTAATGTCCGTGCCGGTGGTGATTGGCAAAATCTTCAAGTCGGTGGATACGCCGGCAGCCGCCGTACCTTATGCCGAAATGGTATTCATTATCCTTGCATGCATCGCCATTATCATTTCGATAGTGCTGAAACAATCTTCGCAAAAACACCCCGAGCTGGAACTGGATAAACCGAATAAGATTCAGTCTAAGTTAGAAGTCGTAAGTTAGAAGTCGTAAGTCGCGACAAGCGCACTAAAAGAACCGCCGGTATGTTTTCATACCGGCGGTTCTTTTAGGCGCAAGCCGACCTTAAACTTCAAACTTTAAACTTTAAACATTGCGTTTTTCACTTTCAACTACTACGTCATTTTTTTCCTCGTTGAGGAGGACTTTGAGTTGTTGTCCGGGTTTCAGTTGGAGCCGGATGATGGCTTCCGCCAAATTATCTTCGAGGTATTTTTGTACGGCGCGTTTCAGGGGACGTGCGCCGTACTTGGCGTCATAGCCCTGCTCGGCGACAAAATCTTTCGCTTCTTCGGTAATCTCCACGCTGTAGCCCAACTCTGCTATCCGTTGGTACAGGTGCGCCAGCTCAATATCGATAATCTTGAAGATGGCTTCCCTGCCCAATGAGTTGAAGAGGATTTGTTCGTCCACGCGGTTCAGAAACTCCGGCGTGAAAGTGCGCTGCAAGGCTTTTTCAATGATGCCGCGCGTATTTTCGGCGGTATCGCGTTTGGTCTGGGTGGCAAAGCCAACGCCCTGCCCGTATTCCTTCAATTCGCGGCTGCCGATGTTGGATGTCATAATCAGTACCGTGTTGCGGAAATCCACATAGCGGCCGTTGCTGTCGGTGAGGCGGCCTTCATCGAATACTTGCAGCAGCAAGTTGAAAATATCGGCATGCGCTTTCTCTATTTCGTCCAACAGCACCACCGCATAAGGTTTGCGGCGCACGCGCTCGGTCAGCTGCCCGCCTTCTTCGTAGCCTACATAGCCCGGCGGCGCGCCGATAAGGCGGCTTAGCGAATATTTTTCCATGTATTCGCTCATGTCGATACGAATCAGGTTTTCGGAGGTATCGAATAAATATTCCGAAATCTCTTTTGCCAGCTGCGTTTTCCCCACGCCGGTAGGGCCAAGGAAGATGAATGTGCCGATAGGCTTGTTCGGGTCTTTCAGTCCGGCGCGGTTGCGGCGGATAGCACGCACGATTTTTTCGATGGCTTCATCCTGCCCGATAACGCGCTTCTTCAGCTCTTCGCCCATTTTCAGGAGGCGATTGCTTTCGTCTTCCGCCACGCGGTGTACAGGCACGCCGGCAATCATTGAAACCACTTCGGCTACCTGTTCCTCATTCACTGTCGCGCGATTTTTCGTTTGTTCTTCTTCCCATTTTTTCAGGGCTTCGTCAAGGTCTTTTTGCTTCGCGAGTTCTTCGTCCCGCAATATCTTTGCGTGGTCGAACTGTTGCCTGTTTGCCGCATCGCGCTTGCGTTCGCGGATATCCTCCAGTTCTTTTTCCATGTCCGTAATTGCTTCCGGTATGGAAATATCGGCGATGTGCATCCGCGCTCCCGCCTCGTCCATCGCGTCAATCGCCTTGTCGGGCAAACAGCGGTCGGTGATGTAGCGTTGCGTGAAAGTTACGCATGCTTTCAGGGCTTCGGGCGTATAGGTAACGTTATGGTGCATTTCGTAACGTTCCTTGATATTGTTCAGTATTTCCAATGTTTCTTCGGGCGAAGTCGGATTGACGATAATCTTTTGGAAACGGCGTTCCAGTGCGCCGTCTTTTTCGATGTTTTCGCGGTATTCGTTCAAAGTCGTAGCGCCGATACATTGGAGTTCGCCGCGTGCCAGCGCCGGTTTCAGCATATTGGCTGCATCCAGCGACCCGCCGGCATTGCCTGCGCCCACGATAGTATGAATTTCATCAATAAAAAGGATGATATTCCCGTTCTTCGTGATTTCGCCCAAGATGCCCTTCATGCGTTCTTCAAACTGCCCGCGATACTTTGTGCCGGCCACAATAGCGCCTACATCCAGCGAAATAATCCGTTTACTCAACAGGATGCGCGACACTTTTTTCTGTGCAATGCGCAATGCCAATCCTTCTGCAATGGCCGATTTCCCCACTCCCGGCTCGCCAATCAATATAGGGTTATTTTTTTTGCGGCGGGTTAAAATCTGCGCCAGCCGTTCGATTTCTTTTTCGCGTCCCACCACCGGGTCCAGCTTGCCGTTGGCCGCGTAGGCGGTAAGGTCGATACCGAAATTGTCCAAAATAGGCGTATCGCTTTGCGACTTGGCGGGCGGCGCCGGCGCCGCCACCGGTTTGGCCGGCCGCTGTGGCGGCAGTTCGGGTTCCGGTTCGTCTTCAAAATCCGTCAGCCCCTGCGGCATTTTCGGAAGGTCGAAATTCTGATTGGCCAATTTCGCGCAGACGCTCCTGTAATCCACGTGCAGCTTGGCCAGCAGCAGGGCGGCGCGTGATTTATCTTCTCTCAATATCGCCAGCAGCAGGTGTTCGGCTGAGGGCATTTCCGTTTTGAAAGCAAGCCCTTCGAGGTACATTTGTTTTAATACCTTGTCGGTGACTTTGGAATACGCCAGTTTGTCGGCCTCTTCGTAAGGGATGATGCTGTCGGTGCGCACGGACAGTTCAAGTACTTTTTTCAGCGAAGCCGTCTTTATCCCAAGCATGGAGAGGGTTTTCATCGCCTCGTTATTTTCCTGCCGGATGATGCCCAGCACCAAATGTTCCGGCTCAACAATATAATTGCCCAACCGCATGGCCTCTTCCCGGCTATAATTGATGATTTGATGAACTTCCGGCGATAATTTTAATTCCATAGATTGCACTCCTGATAATTTTTACTGCAGGCAAAGATACGAAAAAGTTAGGAGGTATGAGTTATGAGTTATGAGTTATGAAGTATGAGTTATGAGTTGGCTTGCGCCTGCCGCCATTTTCAATTTTCAATTTTCAATTTTCAACTTTCAATTTTCTACTCTCTACGTTTACAGCTACGGGAGATATAATTTTTTCGTACCTTTGCAGAAAATAAGGGTAATGAAACAACGAGTATATATCGATACATCTGTAATAGGCGGGTATTTTGACGTGGAATTTGCCAAAGACACCATTCCTTTCTTCGAGAGTTTATACAGCGGGGAATGGCAAATCCTGTTATCCGACCAGCTTAACAGGGAATTGGAAAAAGCGCCGGAACACGTCAGGGCGCTATTGAAAACCTTCTCTCCCGCCCTTTACCGGGCTGACATTTTAGTGAGTTAATTTTAAGCACATCGTTAATCTTGGCCGGATAAAAGGCTACAACGGTATAAATTTGCAACACGGATACCATACTATAGAAATAAGAACCCCTAAAGAGGTAATGAATTATGAAAACAAGTAACAGACTCCCCTTGCCCGAGCCGGTAATCATTCCCGGCATCATGGAATTGATACGGGCGAACAAAGACCGGATAAGCCTCGAAACATTCGACATGACATACGAGGAAAAAATGGAATACTTCAGGCGCGGCCGCATAGAAAATCCCATATTCCCGGCCGATTATGAACTCGCTGGAAAACCAGTGCCCGAAGATTTGAAAATGTGCTAATGTGACTAATGTGCTAATGTGACTAATTGGGCTGACGCCACTGCGCCTGCCGCCATTTTCCACTCTCCACTCTCCACTCTCCACTAACCCGTCATTCCGACCAAGCCCGCGAGGGACGAGCGGGCGCATGGAGAAATCTACTCCCCAAAGCAAGCCGTTTACGGTCGCCCCGTCAGGGACGGAATGTGTAGGAGAGACCGATATTCGATATTCGAGCATGGAGAGACTGCTATCACATTCCGTCCCCGACCTGCCCGTAGGTAGCTACACCCTCAGCTTTATCACGCGCTTCACCAAGTCGGGATAGCTACTGAAAGAGCCCCGCACGCTCGTATATAACCTGCGCCTTACAGCGCGACCCGATGATGGTAATATACACGACCCTCCTGCGGACGCAGGACAGTCGCTCCTACGGACGTAGGACAATCGCTCCTACGGACGTAGGACAATCGCTCCTACGGACGTAGGACAATCGCTCCTACGGACGTAGGACAATTACTCCTACGGACGTAGGACAGGCGCGATACAGGGGAGCATCCCGGCTCACTGACGGGCAGGCAGGGAACAAAGGAATTAAGAATTGGAGTGACCAGTTGCATTTGGTACTTGAATCTACCTTTTTTTCCATTCCAGACGGCTGCTTCCGGGATGCTCCGGCGGCATTTGAGAAAATTTGCTACCTTTGCCACTCAAAAACCGGAAAATAAATGGCAAAAATAAAATGCGGGAAATTTTATCCGATAGAAATTATTACCTTAATTTATATACTACTCACAGCATTGTATA
>JAIROQ010000067.1 GCA_031257455.1 Prevotellaceae bacterium
CGTTCGCCCTGCCTGCCGCTGGTGGATGTGGTGGATACGCTGGCGCGCGGCGGCAAAATCGCCGACCTCATTGCTATTGGCGGCACGCTGGATTACGTGGTGCCGGATATTGACAGGTAGAAAATAGTTTGGGCTTACAAAATTATTAGTATCAATTTTTATGAAGAAGAATCAGATAGTAAATAATAATGATAAAATGTCTGCTACTACATTAGATAAGAATTTTTTTGAAGAAGTAGCCCTTTTTATACAATCATCGCGGCAGCACATAGCTAATCAGGTAAACACTACAATGGTCTTGACTTATTTTGAAATAGGCAAGCGCATTGTGGAAAAGGAGCAACAAGGTGCAAAACGTGCAGAATACGGTAAGTATATCTTACAGGGATTATCAGATTATTTAACGGCGAATATTGGTAAGGGTTATTCTGTTGAAAATTTAAAACTTATGCGTAAGTTTTATGTGATTTATTCCGAAAATCAAATTGGGGAATCACTGATTACCCAATTCAAAAAACCAATTTCCGAATCAGTGATTCGGAAATTCAACCCGAATATTTCTTGGACACATTACATCAAACTCATGCGTATTTCAAATGTTGCCGAAAGACAGTTTTATGAAATAGAAATAGCCAAAAATAATTGGTCGTTTCGGGAATTTGAGAGAAACAAATAAAACAAAATAAAATGAAAAATTTATCTACAATTTTGATTATTTTAAGTGTGCTAACCTTTATCGGCTGCAAGGACGTGAAGACAGACCCTGCAATGGACACCTATCTGTCCGGTTTGCTGGAGAGCAAGAACTATTTTAAACTCCGCACGGAATTGACGAACGTTCAAGGTAAATTATCGGAAAGTCGCTTGCTTTATTACCGGATGCACTGCGAACAGGCGTTCGGTAACGGATTGCAATCCAATAAAAGTGCCGACAAGCTGTTGAAAAAATACAAAGACCGCTTGAATGACACTCTTGTAGTTGAAATATTGAATGTAAAAGCCGACAATTATGTGCGCGACTACCAATATAAACAGGCAGCCGAAATATACAGCCTTTTTCAGAATACAGTATCGGACAGTTTGGAGCTTGCCGCTTATCAGAACCTGCAAGCCTTGTATGGCACGCTGGCCACAGTGAAACCGCAACAGATACATCTCCACAGAGACACCGAAATCAAAGCATACCGCAACAGGTTTAATCATTTAATGACACCCGTGAAATGCGGTGGTGTGACAGACGAATTTGTGTTTGATTCGGGCGCCAATCTATCCACTATTTCCGACAGTTGCGCCATAAAAATGGGGCTGACGATATTTGAATCGAGCATTAAAGTCGGAACGGTAACAGATGTCAGTATTCGTACAAAACTGGCCGTTGCCGACAGTTTGTATGTGGGCGGTATTTTATTTGAAAATGTAGTGTTTCTTGTTGCGCCTGCCGCACAAATGAGTTTCCCTTCGGTTAATTATGAAATTCATGGCGTCGTTGGCTTTCCCGTATTTTACCAAATGGGGGAAATCCATGTGCGAAAAGACGGAACCATATTCATTCCTCAGAAACCCGGAAACAGGCATTTGGAAAACATGTTTCTACACGGATTAAACCCTGTTGTTCAATTGCTGTCGGGCAACGACACCCTCCTGCTTACGTTTGACACGGGGGCGAAAAGTTCGGAACTGTCGAAAAAATACTACGAAAACCACAAAGCCGATGTAGAACAAAAAGGGAAATTGAAAACGTCCATGCGTGGCGGCGGCGGGGGAATTGTCGAAACGGAAGAATACAACTTGCCGGACTTCCCTTACCAAATAGGAAATAGCCGTAATGTGCTTCCTGAAATATCCGTGAATATACAGGACTACGACTTCAATAAACCGTTCGACGGCAATCTGGGACAGGATGTGATTATGCAATTCAATGAAATGGTTTTGAATTTTAAATACATGTATATAGATTTTGAATAAAGTATTTTAACAGTAGCAAATAATGAACTTCGCTTCACTCGTAAAACAAATAGCATCCGTGCAATCGACCATGCAGGCGACGGCGGCACATGCCATCAATGTGAGCCTGACCATCCGCAACTGGTTGATTGGATACTATATTGTGGAGTTTGAACAAAATGGCGAAGACCGCGCTAAATATGGAGAAGGGTTGTTACAAAACTTAGAAAAAAAATTGAATACAAAAGGTTTGAATGAAAAACGTTTTCGAGAGTATCGTCGTTTGTATACGGTTTACCCGCAGATAGGAGAGGAAATAACTAATTTTTTATCCGCCGAAACAATAAACCGATTATCGCTTGCTGAAAGCAATTTGTCAATTCGCCGACCAGTGGTCGGCGAATTTGAAAGTGCAATTCGACGGACAGCGTCCGGCGAATCTGGAAATGTAATTCGGCGGACAGCGTCCGGCGAATTTAAAGGAATGCCTTCATCTCTGTTAATTAAAAAAATACCTTATGTCCATTTGTTAATAATTTCAAGAATAGAAAATCCTGTCAAACGGGCATTTTACGAATTGGAAACAATAAAAGGCAATTGGTCGCGCAGGGAACTCGAACGGCAAATAAATACGTTATATTACGAGCGTAGCGGTTTGTCCAAAAACAAAGAAGCGCTTTCGGCACTGGTAAATCAACAAACCATACAAATACAACCGAAAGATGTCATCAACACGCCGGTTACGTTAGAATTTTTAGGATTAAACGAACGCGCCCTGGTTACGGAAAATGATTTGGAGCAGGCCATTCTTGATAATCTGCAAGCTTTTCTGTTGGAAATGGGACACGGCTTCTGCTTTGAAGCCCGCCAAAAACGTATTCTTATCGACGACGATTACTTTTTTGTGGATTTATTGTTCTATCACCGTATTCTTAAATGTCGTGTAGTAGTGGAACTGAAAATGGACAAATTCCGGCACGAGTACGCTTCGCAACTGAACATGTACTTGAACTATTTTAAACATGAGGAAAGCGCACCGGACGATAATCCGCCGGTGGGTATTTTACTCTGTACCGAAAAAGGCGATACGCAAGTAAAATATGCTACGGCCGGATTGGACCAAAACATCTTTATTCAAAAATATTTAGTGGAATTACCCAATGAGGAAGCGCTGAAAGAATACATTACCAAAGAATATTATAACAATTTATAAAGAAAAAATAGTATAAAAATATGTTTGATTTTAAAGTAGTAACCAATTGGATTGACAACTTGCTGAACGGCTTCCTGCCGCCGGCATGGGCAACATTCATTGAGTTTGTGTTAATCGGCGTGTGCATATTGGTGGCGTATGCAGTCATTGCGCTGGCGCTTATTTACGTGGAGCGCAAAGTCTGTGCGTTTTTCCAGTGCCGCCTGGGGCCTAACCGCGTCGGGCCTTTCGGACTGATGCAGAGCGTGGCCGACATGTTCAAGATGCTCATCAAGGAAATTATCGACATCAGGCACATCGACAAATTCCTCTTCAATCTTGCGCCATACGTGGTGATTGCGGCGTCGGTGCTCGCTTTTGGCTGCATCCCCTTTGGGAAAGGACTGCACATCCTCGATTTCAACATCGGCATCTTCTTCCTGATTGCCGTATCGTCGATAGGCGTTGTCGGCATCCTGCTGGCGGGGTGGTCGAGCAACAACAAATATTCGCTGATTGGCGCCATGCGCAGCGGTGCGCAGATGATTAGCTACGAGCTCTCCATCGGGCTGTCCATCCTCACGATAGTGATTTTTGCGGGCAGCATGCAGCTCTCCACCATCGTGGAAAGTCAGGCCGACGGCTGGTTCCTGTTCCGCGGACACGTCCCGGCGTTCATCGCGTTTGTCATCTATTTGGTGGCGGGCACCGCCGAAACCAACCGCGGCCCCTTCGACCTGCCCGAAGCCGACTCCGAACTCACCGCCGGATACCATACCGAATATTCCGGCATGCACTTCGGCTTCTTCTACTTGGCCGAATACCTGAACCTGTTTATTGTGGCAGCGGTGGCCGCCACGCTCTTTTTGGGCGGCTGGATGCCGCTGCACATCCCGGGATGGGCCGACTTCAACCAAATCATGGATTACATCCCCTCGCCGCTTTGGTTCATTGCCAAAACAGCCGTGATGATATTCGTGATGATGTGGTTCAAATGGACGTTCCCGCGCCTGCGTATCGACCAGTTGCTGCGGCTCGAATGGAAGTATTTGTTGCCGATAAATTTGCTGAACCTGCTCCTGATGGCGATAATTGTAGTATTTAAGTGGCATTTTTAACTCAACGCATATAAAAACATATTAAAAAAAGTATAGCCCCATGAAATTCATTCATTATAGCCTGCAATTCGCGCGCGACCTGGCGTCGTTACTCGACCGTTGGAGTTTTACCCATTACTGTTTGCAGTTCGTGCGAGGCCTGTGGTCGCTGCTCGTCGGCATGAAAACCACGCTGCGCATATTCTTCCGCAGGAAGACGACAGAGTGTTATCCCGAAAACAGGAAAACATTAACCATGTTCGACCGTTTTTGCGGGGAGCTTATATTGGTACACAACGAGCACAACGAGCACAAGTGCATCGCCTGCGGCATCTGCGAAATGAATTGCCCGAACGGCACCATCCGTGTGGTTTCGGAGAAAGTAACCGACCCGGAAGGCAAGACCACGCGGGTGTTGCAACGCTACGAGTATGATTTGGGCAGTTGCATGTTTTGCCGGCTCTGCACGAAGACCTGTCCGCACGGCGCATTGGCGTTTGCCCCCACGTTTGAGCATGCGGTCTTTACACGCAGCAAATTAGTGCATCAACTCAACCGCGAAGGCTCGAAATTAGAGAAGAAACAAAAAGAGTAAAAAAAACAATATATCTATTAAAACAGTATAGCATGAAAAAATTATATTTATTAACATTATCCATTTTCTGCCTTTTTTCCTGCGGATCGGGAAGAATTGTGACAACGGAAACAAAGCCGACAGAAACAATTATTTTTGGAAAATTCACCATCAACAGTAAAACTCCTCTTAAAAACAAAAAGGTGTTAATACACTTCAATGAAAGATTATGGGGGAAAAATGCTGTGTGGCTGGATGACAACGGATATTTTTATTTGAAAATACCATTGGGAAAAAACTTTATCGCCCTTGTCGAATACCGGGAAGGAATGGGCTTTTATAAAAACATCCCCGATAATTATGCGACGTTTGACCTCTCCCAAAACGATAAAATATATTATATTGGAGACATCGAATTGGAATGGACGCCAAGTAAACAGGATAAACGTAAAGCAGGCGGTGTCGTTGGAGCTATATCGGAAGCTAATAAAAAAGGGGAAAAGGCCGGAATTACCATACGAGATTCGAAAGAAACGATTGACTATTTTAAACAACTATTTCCTGATAACACGAAAGAAATTATAACACAATTAACCGATATTTTATCTCTTTCCTGACATCGGGAAGGTGATAGGATAATAATTATTGCCATTAATTTAAACTGACGAGTGGGAGAGACAATTAATAATAAAAATGAATATTGCCATCAGCTTTAGCTGACGAATAAATGATAAACATGTAAAGTAGATATGAGCAAAAAAGAAACGATAACAGTTCAGGGAACGGAAATAACGGTTATTACTTCAAAAGAAAACGATTATATTTCCTTGACCGATATGGCAAATGCAAAAGAAGGACAGGCACGAGCTGCCGACGTCATTAAGAATTGGATACGGACACGGACAACGCTTGAATTTCTTGGCGCGTGGGAACAACTGTACAACCCGGATTTTAAAGTGGTCGAATTTGACCACTTTAAAATGCAGGCAGGATTGCCGAGTTTTGTTTTGAGCGCCAGCGAATGGATTACAAAAACAAATGCTACGGGAATTTATGTAAGACAGGGAAAATACGGTGGAACGTATGCGCATAAAGATATTGCTTTTGAATTTGGTTCTGCTATCAGTGCAGTTTTTCGATTGTTTTTAATCAAAGAATTTCAGCGGCTGAAAGAAGATGAAAATCGCCGCCTGTCCCTCGAATGGAATTTGCAGCGCACACTCTCGAAAATCAACTATCGCATCCATACCGACGCCATTAAGGAACATATTATTCCGAATATCGTTACCAAAGAACAAATCGCTTACACGTATGCCGAAGAAGCCGACTTGCTGAATGTGGCGCT
>JAIROQ010000081.1 GCA_031257455.1 Prevotellaceae bacterium
GCGCTTCCCTTTGCGTGTACCGGTTTTGTGTTGGCGTATGTGCAAACAACGGCGGCATTTGAATGGCGTACGTTGGTGTTGATGTTATCGTGCATGGTGTTTGCCCGCAATACCGCGATGGGCTTTAACCGCTATGCCGACCGGCAATTTGACGCCCGCAACCGGCGTACCGCCGACCGCGAAATACCGCGCGGCGTCATCACTCCGCAACGGGCGTTGGGATTTTGCGTGGCGAATGCGGCATTTTTTGTGCTGGCGGCGGCATTGCTCAATCGTTTGTGCTTATACCTGTCGCCAGTGGCGCTGCTGGTGATTGTGGGATACAGTTTCACCAAACGTTTCACTTGGGGATGTCATCTGGTTTTGGGCGCGAGCCTTGCCATTGCGCCGGCAGCCGCCTATATCGCGGTAACGGGGGCATTGGCTTTGCCGCCGGTATTATTTTCCGCGATAACGCTTTTTTGGGTTAGCGGGTTCGATGTGCTCTATGCCTTGCCGGACGAGGACTTCGACAGGCAGGAAAAATTATTTTCCATTCCCGCCCGTTTCGGCCGCAGGAGGGCGATGTTGTTTTCCGGCGTCCTGCATATTATTGCGGCGATATTGGTGGCCTTTACCGGCTGGACGTTACATACGGGCATTTTCTACATCACAGGCGCTGCGCTGTTTTGCGGGTTATTGCTCTACCAGCACCTGATAATAAAACCGTCCGACCTGAGCCGCCTGAATGCCGCCTTCGCAACGACCAACGGCATTGCCAGCATACTCTTCTGCACATTTGCGATAGTTGATTTTCTTTATGGAGCATAACAGGTCAACCGGTCGCTGTCCTATTTTTTATACATGGCGTTATGATTGGAGCGATTGACCCTGCGGCGAAACGTATCCATATAGGTATTGAACTTAATTACAAAATCGCTATAGTGCTTTATGCCGTCCATAAGCATAGCCCGTTCGAGCACGATTATTATTTTGGAATATATTACATCCACCTTCAAGCGGACTTTTTCCATAGTAGCAACGGCTTTCTTGTCTATGTCTGTGTTCATATAGTTTGTACAAAGCGTTTCATAAAGGTCATTTGCATTCGCCAAATCACTGATGAGATTTGTTATGTGAAGCCGGTTGCAGGATTCCGCGTAGGCTTCCAATTTTTGCAGTAGGCTGCAAATCGTTGCGGTTTTCGTTGCTATAGGCATGGTGTAAATATTGTTGAACTTGTCGAATATAACGCTCAACTCTTTTGCCGTAAATGATACCCAGCCTGCGGGACTGTAGGTGTAAGCCGTAGTGATAGCCTGCAAGGCACGGAACAAGCCGGTACGCAGGTTATCGGTTTTCTTAATCTTGTAAGTTGGTTGGGCGTTGTAGAGCGTCTTTATAAGCCTGTCTTCTTTTTCCACCAGTTTGGTAAATACGGAAAACTGATTAACGAGGGTCTGCCTCACCACGCTATTGGACTTGGTAATCATATCACACAGGTCGGACGCGAATTTGTTATGTTCTTCGTCCGGCAAGGAGGATAGATGTGCATTTCTAAAGAATTTGTTCATAGTAGTCGTAAGTTGTAAATCGTAAGTTGTAAGTTGTAAGTCGTATTCCTAATTCCTAATTCTTAATTCTTAATTCTTAATTCTCCCATCGCCCGCAGGCCGGTTAATAGCGTTACAAAAAGGAGCGAACTGTTCAACTGTTGCGGCAGCAGCGCCCAAAAGATGCACAGCAATACGCATTCCAGTAATGTGGCGGCAAAGTACCATCTTATCCAGCGCGGGCGACATTTTCTGAAAAGCGCGATGCCTGCCGCCACATGTGCCGGAAATGCCCATAATAAATTAAAATTTGACTTGGTAACATAATGGTCTGTGCCTGCCCACATGAATACAAGGAATAAGCCGAACACTCCCAACAGCAGAAACCATGCGGCATCGAAGCCTTTTAACGGAAGTTTTGCAAATGTGGCGGCAGCAATTATTATCAACAACGCAAGGAACAATATCGCCGGCGTGAATACCGGCGTGCTATGCGGCGGTTGTTCACCGGGGCGGAAGAGGTAACGGCTTTCCGCTACTGCCGGCTGCCCGTGAAGGACGGCATTACCGGCAGCTTCCGAAAGGAAATCCGGCAGGAAGAGGTATTCGCGGGGCGTGGCCACGCGGTCGGTGCGGCTGCCCAATAAAATATCAATACCCAGTTTCGACCACGTCATCGTGTGCAGGTACGGATGGAGTAAATCACGGAATGCGGGACGCCCGTCAAGCGGTTTATCCGGCCATATCCACTGCCCGCCGCATACTGTTTCCAGCAAATCGCGGATACGGGTAGTGCAGTTGTCGAATAAAAAATCATACAGATAGTATTTATTTTCGGGCAGGCTGTTGTTTATTAAAAAAGCGAATATTTCCTGTTGCTGCGCCGGCGTAAGGTTCAGCGTCTGTTCAAAGACCCAGCGCTGCTCGGCTTCATAAGCAAACAGGAAGTTTTCAAACTTTGTTACGTGTAACATGTAGTTCAGTTTGCCGCGTACGAAATTCGCATAAAAGTGGGGCTGGTTGAAATCGAATGTCCCGTAATTGAACACGAGGTCGAGCTGTTGCGCCGTATCGCAGACGCGCACGGCGCTGTGCCCAAAGGCGGAATACAGTTCATCGCCCGCGCCGCAAGTGAGTAATGAAATACGGGCGGCAGGCGAAAGCGATTGTCCGTTTACAGGGATGGCCGCGCAACAAACCGCCATAACGATGAATAAACAGGTACGCACAACCGTTGTTTATTGTGTTATCACTACCAACGACGACTGCCGGCCGCCGATAGCCCGATAGCGCTGGTAGGTTTCATTTGCCTTGTAGTAATCGCCGAGATTGACATAAGTAGCCTCCAGATTTCGCAAGGCCAGTGTATCGTTAGGCGCTAACTGCAATACTTTTTCAAATGTTTCAAATGCTTTCACGCCTTTTCCGGAGTTACCGTAGGCAGCGCCCAAATCTATCAATACATTTGTATTGTTCGGCTCGAGGGAAGCGGCTTTTTCGTAGTAGGGAACGGCTTTGGCGGGGTCGCCCATTTCGGTCATATAGATGCGTGCAAGGTTGAAGTTCGGCTCAAACCGGTTGGGTGCAATAGCGAGTACATCTTCCCACTGGCGGGCGCGTTCGGCGGGGTCGGGGATAGTCCCCAACAGGTCGCCCAGCGGGCCGAAAGCAAAGGGCGTGCCGGCATTGCGGCGGAGCAGTTGCTTCAACAGGTTTATCGAAAGTTGGCGCGGGTATTTCGCTATGCTGTCGGGGTACATGTTTCCCAGCATGGTATTTGCCCATGAATACAGCGTCAGCGCATTTTCATATACCGGATGTATTTCCACCGCGCGTTTGGCATGTTTATAGATTTGCCGCGTATAGAGCAGGCGCAGGCTGTCGTCTGTGGCGGCTACTACCTTGATGTTATATACGCGGGCTGCATCGTAGTTGGCTTTGGCGCTTTTGGGCGATTGCCGCGCATCGGTAGTTGACAGCGTAAAATCATCGAACCATGCTTTATTGCGCGAGATGCTTTGCGCCGAATATAAACAAAGCACGATGCTGAGGAAAGCTATTACCGCAAAACGGTAACGGCGTTCATTTTTTATCCACTCCGGCAGGTGAGTGATGATAAAATAAGCCAACGCCAGACAAAAACCCACCGAAGAAATATACACGAACCGTTCATTCATGAATGTGCCTATCATCACGAATACGTTGCAGACAATGCTTAGCGGCACAAGATACCAAATCATGGCATACGCGTAATTGTTTTTGCGCTTGGGCGACAGACCCCATATTATAAAGGCGAACATCGCGCCGTAAATCAGCAATGGCAACCATACCGCAGGGTTGGCAATGCTGATGGTGTTGATAAATTCGTTTGTCCCGGCATTGTTGATAACCACTTTCGGGATGTGGTAGGGATAATAATCGGTCGTCAGGGGGTTGGGGTAAACCAGCAGCCAGAGGTAACGCCCCAGTCCGTAGATAATACTTGCGACCTTTTCAACGGAACGCATACCCAAAAACGGATTGTTCATTAATTCCGTTTCAGGCAGCGGGTCCATGTTGATGACGCTCCACCGCACGCACGTAAAGACCAACGCCGCCGCAAATGACGGCAGCAAAGCCCATGCAATGGTTTTCGTACGCGAATGTGCAGGCGCGGCAAAAAGCAGTATAAGGAAAGCAGCTACAAACAGGAACGCTATTCCCTGTCCTTTCAGCAGCAGGAACACGGGAATGACGGTTACGGCAGCGAACAGTAAAAGGTGTTTTAATTTATATTGCCCCGTGAAATAAATGGTCACCGGGATAATCGCTAAAAATGTCAGGGCATTTTCTTTCGCAAATGCGCCGCCCAGAAAGCAAAAGAACGTGATGGCGAGAAAATGCGGCTGCCGCGTATCCAGCCACCGCAGGGTATAGAAGAGCGCCATCAATGCGCCCAGAAAGGTCATGATTTCGTCCCGCCCCTTGATATTCGCCACCGCTTCCACATGCACGGGATGCGCTATGAAAAGCAGGGTGGCAATTACCGGCACATTAAACAACAGCTTCCAGCCGGCCGGCTCACGCACCGGGAACAGCCGCTGCAATAGCTTGAACAGGAAACAGGCCACTAACGCATACAGCAAAATATTTACAAAATGGCCGGCATAGGGCAGCAGCGTTTTCATGTATAACGGCGCATCGTCATCATTCATCTTTGGGGCGGTCTTCGCCACGACCACATAACCGGCCTGTGTGGTGTCAATAATCCGCCCCTGCATGTCCGGCACGATATACTGGTGCGGAACATTGTGCTGCATGATGGTTGTATCCAATTTATCGCGGATGATTTGCTTGACATCGGAAGATACGAAAATATCATATTCCGCCGCCAGCAGCGCCACCGACAGGGGACGGTAGCGTCCGCCGGGAAGGTTGGTTACCTGTTCGCCATAGCGCCCGATAAAGGTATCGTACTTGAAGATTTTCGGGATACCGCTGACGCCCTCTTTCACAAATTCGTTTTGCGTAAGCACCATCGTATCGTCCAACGCAAATTCATTCCAAAGCGTATTGCCGTAAATCACGAAGCAAAATCCCACAATAACGATATATATCCAATTGGGAAATGGCGCGGGGATAAATTTTTCCATAAACCCCGGTTTTTGTACCGGTTTGCCTGCCGGACGCGCTGCCGCCGGCATTTTTTTGTTCACCGTTTTAGGTGTAGACTGTTTCTTCATTGCACTTATTATTTCTTATCGACAGTGCAAAAATACAAAAAAGTTATCGCTATTTAAAAATTTACAGATTTACGATATAATGTGCTAATGTGACTAATGTGCTAATGTGGCTAATTGGGCTGACGCCATTAACCATTAATTTGCGCTTGCCGCCATTTTCAACTTTCAACTTTCAATTTTCAACTAAAAAGCCCCGAAGGGGCGCAATGTGAATAACCCCGTGCAAGTGCAGCCCCCACGCTATGCTCAGGGCAGGCTCCGCGGAACGCAGCTCGGGGAGGCTCGATGCTCCCCCCTGCTTTTCGCGCGGCGTACTGCCGGTGCATCGTGGAAAACCCGTGCGCCGCGCGAGGTGCAGGGCGGGGCATGTGGTGCTACTAAGGTAGGAAAAATTTACAGATTTACAGATTTGGCTTGCGCCACTGCGCTTGTCGCAACTCATAATTCATAACTCCTAACTCATAACTAAAATACGTTTGTCGCAACTTACAACTTATGACTTACGACTTACGACTAAATGAGGGGTGATTTCCTAAAATCCGCGTAATTCGTACCAATCCGTGTAATTTGTACAAACAAAAAAAATCGCAAAAAATATTTGCTATTAAAAAATATTGTTTTATATTTGTGCCATTATTATGCTTCTTTGACGTATTGGAAAAGATATTCTAAAAAAAATATCGCTTTAACTTTTATTCTATTTAGTACTTGAAATCTGGAAAATTTCTGCATCGTACGAATATAAGTAAGAGCAACCTTTCCAAGAGTGGGATGGGTTGTTGTACTTATT
>JAIROQ010000083.1 GCA_031257455.1 Prevotellaceae bacterium
TACGAAAAAATATTTGTATATCTTCTCTCTGTTTTTCATGGGGAAATTTATCCGCCCGTGTATAATCTGAAAAATTTCATCTATATTTGCAAACAAAATAGTAAATAATGCAAATCAGCAGTAGAGACATTGTAATAAATTCGGGAAGAAAAACCTTATTTCCACCTTATTTAAAAAACAAAACAACCTTAGTAGCCACAATGATATATCCTCCCCATAACCTTATTATCTTATTCCATATTTAATAAGGTAATAAGGTTTGGGTGGCGTGTTGTTCAACGGCTACTAAGGTTGTTTTGTCAGGAAAATAAGGTGAAAATAAGGTTTTGATTAATGATTAATGGTTAATGGTTAATGGTTAATGGCGTCAGCCAAAACAGTCAATAGTCAATAATTAAATGGTCAATAAAAATAGTCAATAGTCAATAATTAAATAGTCAATTGTAACTGCTGATGCGCATGACTTACGACTTATGACTTACGACTAAAAACAACTTACAACTAAAATGTTTTTGTATCTTTGCAGCATGAAGCGTATTGTAGGAATTGATTACGGCAGAAAGCGGGTAGGGCTGGCGGTTACCGACCCGCTGCATTTATTTGCTACCGCACTGGATACGGTGGCGGCGGCAAATGTAATAAATTACCTGAAACAATATGCGGAAAAAGAACCGGTGGAGCGGTTTGTAGTGGGATATCCGAAAAATCTGAATAATACGCCCGCCGAAGCCGCGCAGTATGTGGACGCCTTTTTGCAGCAGTTGCGCAAACATTTCCCGGCCATTCCCGTGAGCCTGTCAGACGAACGTTTTACGTCCAAATTGGCTTTCCGGGCTATGATTGACGGCGGTGTAAAAAAGATGCAGCGGCGGAACAAGGCTACAATCGATAAAGTCAGCGCTACCCTCATCCTGCAATCCTATTTGGACATGAAGAGTGGAGAATGGAGAGTGGAGAGTGGAGAATTGGCTGGCGACAGCCAAAATAGTCAATAGTCAATAGTCAATAATCAATAGTAAATAGTAAATAACAAAATAGTCAATAAAAATGGTTCTTCCAGTGTATGTATATGGTTCCGGTGTGTTGAAGAAAGAAGCAATGCCGGTAACGCGAGACTATCCCGCCCTGTCGCAGTTGATAGCCGACATGTGGGACACGCTCTATAATGCCGGCGGCGTGGGACTGGCTGCGCCGCAAGTGGGGCATATTATCCGGTTAGCGGTCATTGACGCTTCTGCATTCAAAGACGATGACCCGGCGGCAGACGGTTTCAAGCGCGTCTTCATCAATCCCGAAATATTGGAGTGGAGTGAAGAAAAGTGGCGTTTCAATGAAGGTTGCCTGAGTGTTCCCGGCATCCATGAAGACGTGGTGCGCCCCAAGCGGGTGCGCATACGTTATCTTGATGAAAATTTCCAGGTGCAGGAGGAATGGCTGGAAGGCGTTCCGGCACGTATTGCACAACATGAGTACGACCATATCGAGGGCATTCTCTTTACCGAACGGTTAGCGCCCATCCGCCGGAAAATCATTGCGGGCAAACTGCATAACATCGCACGCGGCAAAAGCAGCGCCGACTATAAAACAAAAATTGTGTAAGGATGCTGCTACACGCCGGTGTATGCCTGCGGCGACAAGGCCAATAATTCCTTTTTCACCTCTTCCGCCACTTCCAGCGACCGGATAAATCCGGCGATACTTTCCTTCGTGATTGGGTCATTGGTGCGCGTCAGGGCTTTTAACGCTTCATAAGGGTCGGGGTACTGCTCGCGGCGCAGAATGGTTTGAATACCTTCCGCCACTACTGCCCAGTTGCTGTTCAGGTCGGCGGCAATAGCGGCCGGTTGCAGCAATAACTTGTCCAGCCCCTTTAACAGCGATTTCAAGGCAAGCACAGTGTGCGCCACCGGTACGCCGGTATTGCGCAATACGGTGCTGTCCGTCAAATCGCGTTGCAGGCGCGACACCGGCAGCTTGGCCGCCAGATGCTCATACAGCGCATTCGCTACGCCGATATTTCCTTCGGCATTTTCAAAATCAATCGGGTTTACCTTGTGCGGCATGGCCGATGAGCCGACTTCCCCCTCTTTTATTTTTTGCTTGAAATAATCCATCGAAATATACGTCCACATGTCGCGCGCAAGGTCGAGCAGGATGGTGTTGATGCGTTTCAATGCGTCAAGTTGTGCGGCGAAGTAGTCGTAGTGCTCAATCTGCGTGGTATAGTGCGAGCGCGACAATTGCAATGAATGTTGCACAAAGTTATCGGCAAATTCTTTCCAGTCAATAGCCGGGAAAGCGGCGTGGTGGGCATTGAAATTGCCGGTAGCGCCGCCGAATTTTGCCGCAAACGGCAATGCTTCCAGCAGCGTTTTCTGTTTGCCCAGCCGTTCGATGAATACCTTTATTTCTTTTCCCAGACGGGTAGGGGAAGCCGGCTGTCCGTGCGTGCGTGCCAGCATCGGCACGTTGTCCCATTCGGCGGCGAGGGCTTGCAATTTCCGCAGCAGGTCATCCAGCAGCGGATAATAAACGGCGGTCAAGGCGTCCCGGAAACTTTTCGGCGTGGCGGTATTGTTGATATCTTGCGAAGTAAGGCCGAAGTGGACAAATTCGCGGTAAGCATCCAGTCCCATCCCAGAAAAGCGTTTTTTCAAAAAATATTCGACCGCTTTTACATCGTGGTTGGTGGTGCGTTCAATGCCCTTGATTTCGGCGGCCTGCGCTTCCGAAAAATTTTCATATACGTCCCGCAATGCCTGATAATTTTTCTTGTCAAATGTTTTCAACGGCGGCAGCGGCCATTCGCATAAAGCAATAAAATATTCCACTTCCACCAACAGGCGGTAGCGCATCAATGCGTATTCCGAAAAATAGGCTGCTAATGGCGCTAATGGCGTCCGGTAGCGTCCGTCCACCGGCGAAATAGCCGTCAATGGGGTTAATTCCATAATAAATTTAAAGATTTAAAGATTTAAAAATTTAAGGATTTAAGGATTTAATTTAAGGGGTTAAGGATTTAGAGCAGGTTGCCTGCCAGCTCGGCCAGCCGGCTACGCTCGCCCTTCACCAGATTAACATGGGCAAAAAGCGTTTGACCGGTCATTTTATCGCTAAGGTAGGTAAGCCCGTTGGAGCTGACGTCCAAGTAAGGCGAATCGATTTGCTGGATGTCGCCGGTAAATACTAATTTCGTGCCTTCGCCTACGCGGGTGATAATGGTTTTCACTTCATGCGGCGTGAGGTTTTGGGCTTCATCCACGATGAAGAAAATATTCGACAGGCTGCGTCCGCGAATATAGGCGAGGGGGGAGATTTTTAGTTTCTGTGTTTTCAACAATTCCTCGATGCGCGTGTATTCCTTTTGGGACGTGCGGAAGCGGCTCTTTATAAATCCAAGATTATCGAACAGCGGCAGCATGTACGGGCCGATTTTTTCATCCACATCGCCCGGCAGGAAACCGATTTCCTGATTTTGCAAAGGAATTACCGGACGGGCTAAGAGTATCTGTTCAAAGCCGGCTTCCTGTGCCAGCGCGGCGGCCAATGCCAGCAGCGTCTTTCCCGTGCCGGCAATGCCGGTGAGCGCCACCAGCGGAATGTCGGGACGCATCAGGGCGTCAAGGGCGAATGTCTGTTCGGAATTACGCGGTTCAATGCCGTAGGTGCGTTGTTTATCGACCCGCTTGATGCTGTCGGTCTCCCGGTCGTATATGCCCAGTGCGAAAGAATTTGCGCCTTTCAGGATAAGGTATTCGTTGGCATAAGGCTTCAGGCCGGGCGCTTCACGGAGAGGGAGACCCTGTTCGCTTTGGTATATCCGGGCGATTTGTTCATCGGTGAATACCTCTACGGTGGGTACTTTGCGGCTCAGTACATCGGGGTCGGCGACTTTATCCGTCAGGTAATCCTGCGCGTCCATACCCAGCGACTTTGCTTTCAGGCGCAGGTTGATGTCTTTCGTTACCAGCACTACGGTACGGCCGGAATGGGTCTCGCGCACATGCGCCGCTGCCGCGAGGATACGGTGGTCGGGCGTGTCTTCATAAAATGACGCCGCCATTGCATCGGTGAACCGCTGCCCGAGTATGATGCGCAGTTTGCCCCGTCCTTTGCCCAGCGATACGCCGCCGTTGAAGAGCTGGTCGCCGGTGAGTTTATCCAGTTCGCGGGCAAATTCACGCGCATTGTAATTGACCGCGCCGTTACCTTTCTTGAATTTGTCCAATTCTTCCAATACCACAATGGGCAGGATGATGTCATTTTCTTGAAAGTTATAGATGCTTTGGTAGTCATGCAGGATGACATTGGTGTCGAGAACGAAAATTTTAGGTTGCTTTGACATGGGAGTTATGAGTTAAGAGTGACTATTTACAGATTTACGGATTTACAGATTTACAGATTTGGCTTGCGCCGGTGCGCTTGTCGCGACTTACAACTTACAACTTACGACTTATGAACTGTTGAGGAGTTCCGGGCGCAGCTGTTGTGTGCGTTGCAGGGATTGTTCTTCCTGCCATTCGGCAATTTTCTTATGGTTTCCCGACAGTAAAATTGCGGGGACGCGCCAGCCGTTAAATTCTTCGGGGCGCGTATAGACCGGCGGCGCAAGCAGGCCATCCTGAAAGGAGTCGGTGAGCGCCGATGTTTCATCGGAAATCACGCCGGGCACAAG
>JAIROQ010000183.1 GCA_031257455.1 Prevotellaceae bacterium
ACTACATGGCAACAATCATCAGGCTCATATAGCTTAGTTGTACTCGCTTGTCCTTATACCGGCAGCGACTTATACATGACTTCCTCTTATCCGTGCCAAAAACGCACCAGCGGCGCAGGAAATTGGCAAGCATACATAAGAGACAGCAGGGATAGCGAAATCTACAGAATAGTATTGATGCCCGATAATAAATGGTGGTTGGCGCAAAATTTAAAGTATGCAGGAACGGGATCTTCTGTTACGACTTCAGGATGCACTAAAGACAAATGCGGACGATGGTATACCTCCGCGCAAGCGAGTGGCTCATCAGGATACGGCCAAAACAGGCAAGGCGTGTGCCCCAATGGCTGGGTATTACCGGTAGCTCAATCATACACTACTTTATACAACTCCATATCAGGAACTGCCAGTGTTGTCGCTGCAAGATTGAGATCGCTTAATTCACCATGTGCAGGCGGAAATGATTACTATGGTTGGGCGAGCAGTATAAGATTGCATCGAACGGGCAACGTTACTGGGGGCACATTCGATACGCAATATATTAACGACAATGCAACATCACCCTGCGGAGCGGGTGTCGACTTTTGTGGTATTAATTGCAGTGCATGTAACAATATCCATGTATCGGCATCGGAAGGATTGTGTAGTGGATTTGCCACTGTTGCCCGTTGTTTCCGCCAACTGTAATTTTAACTACATACTTTAGTAATATGGAAGCAAAAAATCCTGCCTTTTCTTTAGTGGTTAATGCTTAGTTGCGACAAGCGCAGTAGCGCAAGCCAAATCTGTAAATCTGTAAATTTTTCCTGCCTTAGTAGCACCACATGCCCCGCCCTGCACCTCGCGCGGCGCAATGCCGGTACATCGTGGGAGGTACGTGCGCCGCGCGAAAAGCAGAGGTGGCCTTTGAAATCCCCGCGCGTACGCACGGGGTTATCCATGTTTCGCCCCTTCGGGGCTTTTTAGTTGAAAATTGGAAATTGAAAGTGGAAAGTGGAAAATGTTTTTTAGGTATGAGGTATGAAGTATGATGTATGAATTGCTGGCGCGTCAGCTTAAATCTTTAAATTTTTGAATTTTTAAATCTTTAAATTGGCGTCAGCCCAATTAGTCACATCATCACATCATCACATCATCACATCACCACATCATCACATCTTCCTGCTATTTGCCGACAGGTATGTATAAATTGCCGGGATGATATACAGTGAGAAGAAGGTCGCGCAAATCATTCCGCCGACTACGGCAATACCCATTGATACGCGGCTTTCTGCGCCCGCGCCGGTAGCCATCGCCAGTGGCAGGATGCCGAGAATGGTACACAGGCTGGTCATTAAAATAGGACGGAAACGGGATACCGCCGCTTCGCGTATCGCCTCGCCCAACGGCAGTCCCGATGCCTTGCGCTGGTTGGCAAATTCTACAATCAGGATACCGTTCTTCGTTACCAATCCGATGAGCATGATGATACCAATCTGGCTGAAAATATTCATCGTTTGTCCCCACAGGTACATGCTGAGCAGCGCGCCAACCAATGCCAGCGGCACGGTGAACATAATAATCAGCGGGTCGCGGAAGCTCTCGAACTGCGCCGCAAGTACCAGATAAATCAATAGCAGCGCAAGGATGAATGCGAACATCAGGCTGGAAGTACTTTCAACAAAATCTTTGGAATCGCCCGATAGCGTGGTATTGAAATCGGTATTCAGGACTTCGCCGGCAATGCGGTCCATCTCTTCGATGCCCTGCCCGAGCGTGTAGCCTTTGGCCAGCCCCGCCGACACGGTGGCCGACACAAACCGGTTGTAACGGTACAGCTGCGGCGGCATACTGCTTTCGCTAATCGTAACGAGGTTATCCAGCTGTATCAATTCGCCGTTGTTGTTGCGCACGTAGATATTGACCAAATCAGAGGGGCGGCTGCGGTGGCGGCGGTCAAATTCGCTCAGGATTTGGTACTGTTTCCCGTCCAGTATATAATACCCGATGCGCTGCTCGCTCATGGTGAGTTGCAATGTTTGCGCAATATTCTGCACGTTCAGCCCGAGCAGCGCTATTTTCTCGCGGTTGATGCTTACGGTTACTTCGGGCTTGGTGAATTTCAAATTCACATCGCTCGCCGAAAATACCTTGCTGTCGCTCACTGCCGACATAAACTGCGGCAATATCCCTTTCAGGTCGTCCAGGTTTTTTGCCTGTATGACGTATTGCACCGGCATGCCGCCGCGCCGTCCGCCGAACGACTGCTGCTGCTGAACAAACGACCGCGCGCCCGATAATTGCCGCACTTTGGGCGTCAGTTCATCGGCTATCGCCTGCTGTGTGCGGCTGCGGAGGTCGGCGTCCACCAATTTAATCCGCGCCCACGAAGAATTGACGGAGCCCATCCCCACGCCCGACATGATATTTTCCCGTTCGCTTTCCGGGATATCTTCTTCAATCATCGACACCATTTCGTTGGCATAACGTTCCATGTAGTCGAATGTCGCGCCTTCCTGCGCGGTCGAATTGACGGTGATATAAGAACGGTCTTCAAGCGGCGCCATCTCCGAAGGCAACTGCCCCCATAACCATACAATCCCCATACCTATTATTATAATAGCCAAAATGCCGATATACCGGTGGTGCAAAAAGCCGTTGAGCGAACGGCGGTACAGATTGTTCAACCATCCGAAGAACGGTTCGGTAACGCGGTAGAGCCAACTGCCGCCGTCTTTATGGCGTTTCAGCAGCTTCGTAGAAAGCATCGGCGTAAACATCAGGGCAACGAATGCCGAAATGCACACCGACCCGGCTATCACCAGGCTGAACTCGCGGAACAGGCGGCCGGTAACGCCCTGCAGGAATACAATAGGGAAAAATACGGCCACCAATGAAATGGTTGTAGCAATCACCGCAAAGAAAATTTCTTTTGAACCGGCCAGTCCGGCAGCCAGCGGCGACATGCCCGCCTCGATTTTCGTATAAATATTTTCCATTACCACAATCGCATCGTCCACCACCAGCCCGATGGAAAGCACTACGGCAAATAACGTAAGTATATTGATGGAAAACCCGGCGAGGTACATCACAAAGAACACGCCCACCAGCGAAATCGGGATAGCCAGCGCCGGAATAAGTGTCGTGCGCCAACTGCGGAGGAACAGAAAGATGATGAACACCACGAGCGCGAAGGCCTCGTAAATCGTGTGCTGCACCTCGCTCAACGATTGCCGGATGAAAGTCGTATTGTCGAACGATACTTCCACCAGAATATCTTCGGGCAAATCTTTTTGCAGGTCATCCAGCGTTGCCCGTGCATGGTTTACAATGTCAATATAATTTGCGCCGGGCTGCGGCACGAGTACGCAGTTCACAGACGGCCGGTTATTTACTTTTACGATAGACCGGATATTTTCCGCTTCAATTTCCGCCAGTCCAATGTCGCTGAAACGCACTACGCGCTCGCCGTCTTCATACACGATAAGGTTATTAAACTCATCAATATTCCGCAGCCGTCCCAGCGTGCGCACCGTAAGTTCCATCGTATGCCCTTCGATGCGTCCGGACGGCAATTCGATATTGGCGCGGGTAACCGCATCCCGGACGTCCAGCGGCGTCAGCCCGTAGGCGGCTAACCGTTGCGGGTCCATGCGCATGCGAATGGCCAGTTTGCGGGACCCCCACACATTGACGCTGCTTACGCCCGGCACGGTTTGCAGGCGTTCCTTGAAAGTATTCTCGGCATACATGCTCAGGTCAATCAACGAACGCCGTTCGCTGCTCAACGTAACGCCGAAAATCGGCTGCGAATCGGCGTCTGCTTTTTCGACTACTGGCGGGTCAACGTCCTGCGGCAGGCGGCGCATAGCGCCCGACACTTTATCGCGCACGTCATTGGCGGCGGTTTCCATATCCACCTCCAGTTTAAACTCCACCGTAATGCGGCTTTGCCCGTCCCGGCTGGTGCTCGAAATGGAGCGGATACCGGGAATACCGTTAATCGCCGACTCCAGCACTTCGGTAATTTGCGTTTCAATGACGTCGGAATTAGCGCCGGGAAAGCTCGTAGTAACCGTTACTATAGGCTGGTCAACGTTCGGATAATCGCGGATACCCAGATATGAAAATCCGATAGCGCCCAGCAACACGATAATAATGTTCAGCACGGTGGCCAACACCGGACGATGAATAGTGGTTGATGAAAGAGACATATTGTTTTATTTACTGATTGATGTTCTACTAACCTTTATGTTGATATAAAAATACGCAATCCATACTGGCAAAAATACTTTTTTTGCTAAGAAAGAACGCTTACTTCCGGCTACCGCATTAGCGAAATAAAGAAGCAGGTTCACAGCATTCAGTTAGGGATAAGGTAAAGGTATTTGTTTTGTGGGAACAAAGATAGGAAAAAATCGGGAATAATGTCGTTTTATGCCGGAGAAAAATTACGGGGAACAATGACTAATGTGCTAATGTGACTAATTTGGCTTGCGCCAATTTAAAGATTTAAAAATTTAAAGATTTAAGCTGACGCCACTGCGCTTGCCGCCATTTTCAACTCTCCACTTTCAACTAAAAGACGCCACACAATCCCCCGCGCGGGTTACCGGCGGTATAAAATGTGAAAAGAATGCGCCGCGCGA
>JAIROQ010000187.1 GCA_031257455.1 Prevotellaceae bacterium
ACAATAACAGATGCCACAGGCTATCCCGGACTTTGGTGTCCCTACACAGGCAGCGATTTGTACATGGATGCTACGCATCGTTGCAGGGAACGACAAAGCGGTGCATATAATTGGGAAGCATGGATAAAAGACACGCGCGATGCCGAATTATACCGGATTGTTTACATGCCCGACAATAAATGGTGGTTGGCGCAGAATGTGAAATTAGCAAACTATGGTGGTTCTACTGTTGGTTCAGCAATCAGCGGCTGTACGAAAGACGAATGTGGCAGGGCTTATCCACACGCGCAAGTGTATGCACAGTATGCCGGCGGTTCATACGGTTCAACAGGTAATGTACAGGGTATTTGCCCACCCGGCTGGCTATTGCCGATGAGAACTACATTTCAAATTCTTGGGACTAGCATTGGTGATATAAGTGCTGTTTGCGCTGCACTACGCCCACTGAACACGACATGTACGCCGAAAAATAACCCATATGGCTGGGCTAGCGCGTATGGGATCTCAAACGGTGTGATACAGCAGAACCATGCTGTGTGGTATACGCATGATGAAGGGCGCGAAGATGGATACATCGTAGATATGGGTGGACAGGATAACTATCTGTGCGACCATGTGTGGGTGAACAATACGGGTGAACCGGATCATCCCGCCGTAGTCCGTTGTTTACGCCAGCTATAGTTTTTGCCAAAATAATGTAGTAATATAGAAGCCAAAAATCCTGCTTCCTAAAATTGTTGCGCCATGTCCCGTATAGGCTTTCATCGCGCAACCAATAGAAAACAAAATGTTCTTTACATGCTAATACAGGGGTAAACTAAATATAGCCCCTGTTTTCCTCCGTCCAATACCTCGCATTAAGATGACGGGACGACCGTAAACAGTTTGCGTTGGGGAGGAGATTTTTCCACGCGCCCAGCCTGTCCCGAGCGAAGTCGAGGGATTCTTCGCGCGCTCCGGTCGAAATGACGACTTAATTGATAATTGAAAGTGGAGAGTGGAGAGTGGAGAGTGGAAAATGCAATTTAGTCGTAAGTTGTAAGTCGTAAGTCGCGACAAGCGCAATTTAGTTATGAGTTAGGAGTTATGAATTATGAGTGGCGGCAAGCGCACTGTCGCAAATCGAATATCGCATGTCGAAAAGTCGAACATCGAGTATCGAAAAGTCGAACATCGAACATCGATAAATTTACTATCTTTGCACCTTGTGAATTTCAGCAGTGAAATGAGAAGTCAAAAATTAGCAATCAAAAATATGTACAGAACACACACATGCGGCGAACTGCGCCTGCCACACAAAGGACAAGAAGTAACGCTGGCCGGCTGGGTGCAGCGGGTGCGCAATCTCGGCGGAATGACTTTTATTGATTTGCGCGACCGCTACGGCATTACGCAATTGGCGGTAACCGAAGACAGCCCGGAAAAGGTAAAAGAAACAGCCGGCACACTGGGGCGCGAATTTGTTATACAGGCCGCCGGTACTGTGATTGAACGCAGCAATAAAAATACCAGAATCCCTACCGGCGAAATAGAAATTGCCGTAAATGGCTTGACAGTATTGAATGCTGCCGATACGCCGCCCTTCACGGTGGAAGACGAAAGTGACGGGGGCGAAGAACTGCGCGCCCGCTACCGTTACCTCGACCTGCGCCGCTCACCGCTGCAAAGCGCGCTGAAACTCCGGCATCGCATGGCGCAGGAAGTACGCGCGTATTTAGATTTCCAACGGTTTTTGGAAATAGAAACACCCTTTTTGATTAAATCCACGCCCGAAGGCGCGCGCGATTTTGTAGTGCCGTCACGTATGAGTCCCGGCGAATTTTATGCCTTGCCGCAAAGTCCGCAAACATTTAAACAATTGCTGATGGTGGCGGGCTATGACCGCTATTTCCAAATCGTGCGCTGTTTCCGCGATGAAGATTTACGCGCTGACCGGCAACCGGAATTTACGCAAATCGACTGCGAAATGGCATTTGTGGAACGCGAAGATATTTTGCAGACTTTTGAAGGACTGGCGAAGCATCTCTTCCGGTCGGTACTGGGCGTGGAGCTGGCACAGGCTTTTCCGCGCATGAGCTATGCCGATGCAATGCGGCAATATGGCTGCGATAAACCCGACATCCGTTTTGACATGCGCCTCCATGAAATTACCGGTAATGTGAAGGGGAAAAATTTTGCCGTGTTCGACACGGCAGAATACACCGGCGGCATTTGTGTAACGGGCGCCGCCGGCTACACACGCAAGCAACTCGATGAACTGACCGAATGGGTTAAACGCCCGCAAATCGGGGCAAAGGGACTGGCGTATATCCGCCTCGCGGCGGATGGTATTAAATCAAGCGTTGATAAATTCTACACCTCTGGGGAACTGCAACAAATCGCCGCTGCATTCAACGCCCGACAGGATGATTTGATTTTAATATTATCCGGCGCGAAAAAGAAAACACAGGAAGCCTTAGGCTCCTTGCGTATGGAAATGGCAAACCGTTTGGGCTTGCGTAAAAGCAATGACTTTGCGCCGCTGTGGGTATATGATTTCCCGCTGTTGGAGTGGGACGCGGAAACGCAGCGGTTTTATGCCATGCATCATCCATTTACCTCGCCGAAGCCGGAAGATTTGCCCAAATTCTATTCCCCCGACAAAGCCGATATCGCGCAGGTAAACGCCAACGCTTACGACTTTGTGTTGAACGGCACGGAAATTGGCGGCGGTTCTATCCGTATCCACGATGCGAAAGTGCAGCAACGGATGTTTGAAGTATTGGGCTTTTCCAAAGAAGAAGCCGAATATAAGTTCGGATTTATCATTAATGCCTTCCGCTATGGCGCGCCGCCGCATGGCGGCATTGCCTTCGGGTTCGACCGCTGGTGCGCGCTGTTCGGCGGACAGGAAACCATCCGCGATTATATTGCCTTTCCCAAGAACAATGCCGGTCGCGATGTTATGCTTGACGCCCCCGCAAAAATCGATGACGTCCAACTGAAAGAATTAGGAATTAAAAATTAGGAATTAAGAATTGCGACAAGCGCACCAGTGCGTCAGCCAATTCCTAATTCTTAATTCCTAATTCCTAATTAATTTGAGCGCCGGACTTTTGATGCGCCGCTGGTGGAGATGTCGGTTACCGGCGTCCCGCTGTACTCGATAAGTGATGCGCCGGAAGCATGAATGTCCAAATATTTGTCGGCATGTACGCTTATCCTGCTGCTGCCTGATAAGTTTGCGCTCACTGTGTCCGCCGCAAAGTCGCCGGCGTCTATTTTCGATGCGCCGGATAATTTGAAACCCACGTACGGCGACTTGCCCGACAAGTTGGCTTTGCCGGCGCCGCTGATGCTGATAGATACCTTTTCCGCTACAATATCCGCCGTTATTTTCGATGCGCCCGACACTTCCCATTCCGCACGCCGGTTATTCACGGCAATGTTGATATCGCTTGCCCCGCTCAGTTTGACAGACAGCGCCGGCGCTTTCAACGTGTCGGAACAGGTAAACCGTACCGCTCCCGACAGGCGTAGCTGTTCCAGACTTTTCCAATCCGAGTAGTGCACATCGATGCGCATTTTCTTCCATTTTTTTATGCGTACTTTTCTCATATGTATTTCCATGCGGCCGTTGCCGGTCTTGGTACTGATATCCGGCAACAGTTTTTCCGGCGCATGAATTATCATATAATTGGTATCGGAAGGAACGGCGACTATCTCAAAAGCCCCCGCCACGCTCAGGTTTGTGAACGGGTCAAATGTCCGTTTTTCCGAAACCTGATAGGGATAACTGTCCGACAGTAATCCTTCTGGAAAGTCATCAGCATGATGGGATGCTACATAAATGCCGATGCCCATCAATGAGAAAAGCGTTACCAGCCATGCGATGGTCAAGATAAGTCCTAACCGGCTTTTGGTTTTGAATTTGAATAATGCTTTCGAGATAAGGTATATCAATCCGGCCAACGGCAGGAAAATAAGCAATGTCAATAATGTTACTATCAACCATAATGGGATGAATGTATAATTTCGCAGGAAATCCGCTATATCCAGCCCGTTCAGTTCACCCACTACCATATTTCCGGTAATTAACCCGATAGGCAGCGCCAGCAGCACCGACAATGCTATCATCACCGCTATTACTAACACAAAGCCGGCCATAATGCGAAGGATGATAGTAATAATTTTTCCCAATACCTGCCCGAAATCACCTTCATGGGCGGCTTTTACAGAAGCCTCTTCCGGCATAAACGGCAAAGGGGGCAAAGGAGGCAACAGCGGTTCTCTCCGCATGGTCATTTTTTCTTTCATGGTACGCGCCGCCGGCAT
>JAIROQ010000188.1 GCA_031257455.1 Prevotellaceae bacterium
CTATGGAAACAGGTGGATATTTTCCCGTCCCGTTAGCCGGGCATGTGGTACTATATATAAAGGTATAAAAAGCAGGCCGTGTACAACCGGACGCCTGCATTATGCGTGCATTTCTGAAACCGTTGCAGGACAAGGGCTTCCGTACATGTACGCATATAACTAACTGATGTTCAAATAGTTGGGGGGGGGGGGTGAAGCAGTTACCAATAAACAGTGAACAGTGAATAGTGCACAGTGAACAATGAACAGGGGGCAAAGAAGAGTGGGGGAGAATTGGTCTCCGCAGGTTATTTCTTTGTTGTCCGGTTGTCCGTGTCATAGGTTGTGCTGCTTTGTTCGTGCGCTTCGTGCTTAACTTGTAACGCTTAACGCACCGCAAAGGTAAGAACTTTTTTTGAAATAGCAAATTTTTTTTGAAAAAAGTAGTTAAAAGTAGTTAAAGTAGTTAATGGAGTTAGAGTAGTTAGAGTAGTTTTTTTTAGTGGAGAGTGGAGAATGGAGAGTGGAGACAAGCGCAGGGTCGAATGTCGCAAATCGAGCATCGAATATCGAATATCGAAAAGTCGAGCATCGAAAAAACTTGTCTGTCCGGCAAAAAAATGCTATATTTGTAGTGATAATTTTAAAAATCCACTATTATGAGAACAACAAATATTTTAACGGCAGCCATCGCAGTAGCGCCTTTTTTATTGGCCGGATGTCTCGGCGACCCGGTAGAACAGGAAGTAAAATCCGAATATGTGGCAGTCATCGTAAATAACGGTGACGACAAGAACGGTTCGGTGGACTATTATTATGAAAATGACGGCAGCGTTGTTAAAAACCCGTTTGGCTACAGTTATAACGCCACCTATCGTTCCATCCAAATGGTGGGAGACCGCCTGTGTTTGGTCACAAATGACAACGATGCTATTTTAACCTTTGATATTATGGGGCGCGTGCTCGGTACGCCGAAAACGGGCGATATAAAAACGCCGCGCTTCGCGACCGCTACCCAAAGCTATGTCTTCGTTTCCAACTGGGGCGAGGAAACCGGTAACGGCGACTACCAAAGTTCGTTTATTACCGTTCTTGACAAATACGATTATTCCTTTTACAAAAAACTGTCCTGCGGCTCTCAAGCGGAAGGTATCATTGCCTACAAAGACCGCTTGTTTGTGGCGACCGGAGAGGGGGTTGAAGTATTCAGCACGCTCACTACCGACTTTGTGCGCGAAGCTACAATCAGTGCGTCCGCACTGACAGGCCATGCCAAACATTTTGTGGTGGACAGTTTGGACAATATATGGGTATCCTATGCCAATGGCGGGTTACTGTGTTTCGACCCCACATCGCGGGCGATTATTCGCACGTTGCCGGATGTTCCGGTGGATGCGGAAACCGGCTTCATAGCCATTACCAAAGACGGGAAGAAGATTATCAGTTATACCAACACGCCTGCGGCTACGGTTGTAGCCACCGATATTCTTACCGGCGAACAGACCGAACTGATAGAAGGGGACTATAATATCACCGCATTCGGCGTAAGCCCGTTTACCAACGATATTCTCATTGCCGATACCGCGCCCGGCGGGGAAAGCACATTCATGGTTTTCGATGAAACCGGCCACAAGAAAGGCCAAACAAGCACAGGCCCGTACACCGGGTACATCTCTTTCTTCGGCTATTTCTATTATTAAAACGGATAGCTGAAAAGCGGCGCAGGGAAATATTACTGCGCCTGTGGCAGCTTATGATTTGGCGTTACTAAAACGGCAGGTCATCGCCGTCCGCCTGCTCGATGGCCGGCGGCTCGGTTGGAATAACAGCCGGCCGGTTATCGTTTTCGGGACGTTTTCCCAACAGGCGCATGACATCGGCTACGATTTCCGTTGTATAACGTTTCTGGCCGCTTTGGTCTTCCCAGTTTCTGGTACGCAGGCGGCCTTCAACAAATACTTGGCTGCCTTTGTGCACGTACTTTTCCACGATTTCCGCCAAATTCCGCCAAAATACGACATTGTGCCATTCGGTTTGTTCTTTTACAGTACCGCTACGGTCTTTGAACCGTTCCGTTGTTGCTATGGGGAGGGTAACTACTGCTACATCGTTTTCCAGATGCCGGATATCGGGGTCTTTTCCCACATTCCCGATCAACATTACTTTGTTCAACATAAGAGTGTATTTTTAAGTGAATAATCACTGCTAAGGTAAGAATAATTTTTGAATATTCGGCTATTTTTCCAAAAAAAATGTTACTAACCGCGGCAATGAATAATCATCGAGCATCTCGATGGAGATGTTCAAATAGCCGGTTTGTAAGGCTGGGGAGATGTTGGGGATGTCAATCGTGTAAAAAGTGGCATACAAAATTTGATGCGTCAGCTGGTGTTTGATTTCTTCCGAAACACGGCCAATTTTTACCGGGACGTCTCCGAAAAGAGCCGTCCATTTTTCACCGGCCATCAGTTTTTCAGGCGGTACACGTTCTGCAGTCTCAATTAACGGGAACTCGTACAGGCCTTGCCAAATGTCCTTTTCCGTGCGTTTGCGGATGAATACGGAATTTTTATGCCGGATAAACAGGTAGTAAAAATAGCGGGTGCGTATGGCGGTGCGTTTGCTTTTTACCGGAAATTTTTCAACCGATTTATGCGCTGAGGCATGGCAGCCGGCAGACAGGGGACAGTCGGTGCAAAGCGGCCTGGCAGGCGTGCAAACCAACGAACCGAAATCCATTAATGCCTGATTGAAGTCGCCGGGATGCGCAGGCGGTATCAGTTCTTCCGCCAGTTCGGCAAACAGTTTTTTGCCTGCGCCGGTATCCACCGGTTCGTCTATGCCGAACACACGCGATAAAATGCGGTAACCGTTGCCGTCAATAGCCGGCGCCACTTCATTAAAAGCAAACGAAGCTATCGCGGCGGCGGTGTAAGGCCCTATGCCTTTTAACTTCAACAATGCTTCACGGGAACGGGGAAAGCGTCCGCCGTATCCGGCTACGATTTGTTGCGCGGTGTCGTGCAGGTGGCGGGCGCGGGAATAATATCCCAAGCCCTGCCACAGGCGCAACACTTCATCAAGGGGCGCGGCGGCCAAGTCCTGCACGGTCGGGAAACGTTCCATGAACCGCAGGTAGTAAGGTTCGCCCTGTTCCACGCGCGTCTGTTGCAGAATAATCTCCGACAGCCAGATTTTATACGGGTCGTTTGTCCGCTTCCATGGCAGGGAGCGGCGATGCGCATGATACCATTTTAATAATTCTTTTGCAAAATCCACTTTATCGAAGTAGAAGGTAGGAAGCAGGAGGCAGGGAACGGCGCGTCATTCCTCACGCGTCCGGAAGGAATGACGTTTCCCGTATTCCGTTATTTCAGTTTAAATTCTTTTTTGAGCAACGGCACAAAATCCAACTTTTCCCAAGCGAAAAATTCTACTTCTTTGGTTGTTTTTCTGCCGTCATAGTAGAGCGCTATTTTCTCTTTCACGTTTTTGCGTCCGAAGTGTCCGTAGGCAGCCGTGCGTTCAAAAATAGGATATTTTAATCCGAAACGTTCGATGATTTTTGCCGGCCGCAAATCGAAAATTTTAGCTACTTTTTCCCCTATCTGCGCATCGTCCCAGGGTACTTTGGAAGTGCCGTAAGTATTCACGCAAATGCTTACCGGCTGCGCCAGGCCAATGGCATAGGCCACCTGCACCAATATTTCACCGGCCACGCCGGCAGCAACAAGGTTCTTGGCAATATGGCGTGCCGCATAGGCCGCCGAGCGGTCAACCTTACTGGGGTCTTTTCCCGAAAAAGCGCCGCCGCCGTGTGCGCCCTTGCCGCCGTAAGTATCTACAATAATTTTACGTCCGGTCAATCCCGTGTCGCCATGCGGGCCGCCGATGACGAACTTGCCGGTCGGGTTTACGTGCAGGATGTAATGTTCATCGAACAACTTGTGCAGCCGTTTCGGAAGCCGTTTAATAACGCGCGGCAGCAGTATTCCCTGTACATCGCGGCGGATTTGCGCCTGCATTTTCGCTTCGGTGTCGAAATCGTCATGCTGCGTGGAGATGACAATGGTATGCACCCGCACCGGCTGGTTTTTTTCATTGTATTCAATCGTAAACTGCGATTTCGCGTCCGGACGCAGGTACTTCATTTTTCTTTTTTCGCGCCGGATAGCCGCCAGTTCTTCCAGTGCAATGTGCGAAAGCACCAGCGATACGGGCATATATTCGTCCGTTTCATTGGTCGCATAACCGAACATCATACCCTGGTCGCCGGCGCCCTGGTCTTCTATTTTCTTGCGCACAACGCCCTGGTTAATGTCCGGCGACTGTTCGTGAATGGCCGACAGGATGCCGCACGAGTCGCCGTCAAACTTGTAGGCGGCTTTGTCGTAGCCGATGCGGTTAATCACGCGCCGCGCCACTTCCTGCACATCCACATAAGCTGAGGAGCGCACTTCCCCGCCGATAACCGTGAGGCCGGTAGTTACAAACGTTTCGCACGCCACTTTGGCATGGGGGTCCTGGCGTAAAAATTCATCGAGGACTGCATCGGAGATTTGGTCTGCCACTTTGTCCGGGTGTCCTTCCGACACCGATTCTGAAGTAAAAAGATAGTTTTTCATTTTTTTTAATTATTAAAGTTATTACTACAAAAACTGTTTGTAGAAAAATCCGGCCGGTTGGAGGTAAAATGCTTTTCGGAAAACTTGATGCAAAAGGCATCGGAAATCGTTTTAGCATTTTTTCCTGTGGTTGCAAGCAGTCAAATCTTTCCACATTGGCGGCACAAAGGTAGGAAAACTTTTGTATTCTGCAAAATTTTTCTTTCGCGCCGGACGTAACGAGTGGAGAATGGAGAATGGGCTTGCGCCAATTTAAAAATTCAAAGATTTAAAAATTTAAGCTGACGCGTCAGCCCAATTAGTCACATTAGCACATTAGTCACATTAGCACATTAATTAGCCCCGTACCTTATTTCCACCTTATTTTAATAAGGTAGAAAAAATTTACGGATTTACAGATTTACGGATTTGGCTTACGCCACTACGCCTGCTGCCATTTTAGGGCGTATTGCCATACGCCTCTACAAAAAACTACCCTAACTACATTAACTCCATTAACTACTTTTAATGAACTTCCAAATAAAAAAATTTGGATATAATAAATATTTTTTGTTCCTTTGCAGACAAAATATAGCATTTGTTATATTTTTACAGATAAAAAAAATTAACTTTTAAAAATTAAACAGTATGAAAAAAATTATCGTGATTTTAACAGCGTTGGTTATCACACTAAGCGCTAATGCACAAATCAAATTTGGCCTCAAAGCGGGCTTGAATGTATCACAATTTAGCGGCGGGTCTGTGAAAGGAGAGGAAGGGTCGATAGATTTTGACGCCAGTAATATGCTTGTCGGATTTCATGCCGGCGGGTATGTTAATTTCAATTTTGGTCCTGTAATCGGACTACAACCGGAAGTAGTATTTTCTCTGCAAGGGGAAAAAGAAACGGAAGGTGGCGAGTCTATCAAGACCAATTTGGGTTTTATTAATGTTCCAATACTTTTGGACATTAAGCCTATTCCGAATTTTAGTATTTTGGTCGGCCCTCAAGTGGGGATTAACGTGACCAAAAAAATGTCGAACGGAGACGTTAGCATTTCCGGTTCTGAAGTGAGTGACCTATTAGAGGAAAGCGGCATGAAAGTAAATACAATAGATGTTGCTGCCGTGTTGGGCGTGCAATATACGATTCTTGACCATTTAACTATTGGCGCACGCTACAATTTCGGTTTTACACCTGCAGTAGGACTTACAGAGGAAGCAAAAGATGCGGGGTTGTCAATATCCGGTGGCAGCAATCGGGTTATTCAATTTAGCATAGGCTGGTCTTTCTAAATATAACGCCTGTTTATAAAAAACGCACCAAAATTTTTGGTGCGTTTTTTATTTTGTGTCGCACGGATAGTGCGAAAATAGCGGAAATAATATTCTCATTGTCGTTATTTTTATTATTTATTTTTATTATTAAATTTGAAAATATCATATATTTCGCGGCTTTTTAACATTTTTTTAAGAATTTTTATGGATGGAAAAATTTTGAATATACCAATATTCATTATTACTTTTGCGCCCCGAAAACATAGTAAAGGCTGTGTTTTCCGGGTTAACAATATTTAATTATTTATTTTTAAAATTTTTATTATGAAGAAAATTGTTCTTGTAACTGTAGCTGCGTTATTCTTTACAACGGCTACCATTGCACAATCTCAAACCGAAGCGAAAAAATTTTTCCTTAATGCCGAACTGTCCGGCTTGAATGTAAATTTCACGCCCTCGCCATTTACATTAGATGTAGGCGCCGGCGGCGGATATTTTATAATCAACAATCTTGCCTTGCGCGCCCAGTTGGGACTCGGCTTTGGTAATAGTACGGACATCTCTTTTGGCGCAGGCGGCCGCTATTATTTAAGCGGGTTCTTTTTGGATGCGTTATTACAAGGAGCGAACACCGGCCTGAATATCGAAGGCAAAAGGCAACTGGAACTCGGCATAAGAGGCGCATTAGGTTATGCTATCTTCTTAAACGACCATGTCGCTTTTGAACCGGCAATAACTTTGGAAAAACGCTTTGTGGAAGATTCCGATGTTCATGTAGGGCTTAGCGCTATGTTCAGCATTTATTTCTAAATAATGCTGCATTTATAAGGAAAAATCAGCAGAACTTGAAGAAGCTGTTTCAAAATTGAAACGGCTTTTTTGATTTTTAGTATCTTTGCCCTGCAATAAATTAACGCATGAAAAAGATATATTGCCTGCTGCTTGTTTGTCCATTATGGGTTGCCTGTTATCGCCAACCGCCGGAAACGGCTGCTACGGTTACGCCGGAAGCTACTGCCGGCAATGAACATGTTACCGGCGAGCCGGCTTTGGAAAAGCTCGGACTGATTGATGTGGTCACGCTTGACGAGGGTATTCGCGTGCAGTTGATTTATGCCACGCCTTATAATTTTATGGGCAAAACGCTATACAAAAATATTCGCCGCGCGTATTTGCAGCCTGCCGCTGCACAAAAATTACTGCACGCATACAGGGCATTGAAAAAAATACGCCCCGATTTAACCCTGCTTGTTTACGATGCGGCGCGCCCGCTCAGTGTACAGTGGGAAATGTGGAACGCGGTGAAAGGTACGGAATGGAATTATTATGTGAAAAATCCGGGAAATGGCGGCGGCATGCACAACTTCGGCGCGGCAGTCGATGTAACGCTTGCCGACTGCACCGGACAACCTCTGCCGATGGGAACGCCTTATGATTACTTCGGCTATGAAGCCAATATTGATAAAGAAAGGGAACTGGTACGAACAGGACGTATCACCCCGCGTGAATGGGAAAACCGGTTGCTATTGCGGAGCGTGATGACCGGCGCAGGTTTCCGCACGGTCAAAAGTGAATGGTGGCATTTCAATGCCTGTTCGCTCGAAGAAGCAAAAAAGCAGTATGAGCTGATCAGGTGATTAGGCGTCCAATTTCTTAATCGCCTCCTGCGCCATGTCGTATTCATAGCCTCTGCCGAGTGCAAAACGCAGCAACTTTGCCGTGCGTTCGACAGGCGATGCGGCTTTCAAGGTCGCTTCTTTTCGCCGTAATAATTGAAGCAAATCATTTTTGTATTTTTCCCCGTTAATTTCCTGCAGGGCTTCGGAAATAAGGGCGGCAGGAATTTTTTTCGTTTGCAATGCCTGTTTTATTTTCACCGTTCCCCAATGCGATAATCCATTTTTGTCGCGCACGAAAGCTTTTGCATAGCGTGCCTCATCAATAAATCCCTGCGTTTGTAATTTTTTTATAATCGCAGAAATTTCTTTTGCCGGAATTTTCCAATCCTGCAATTTCTTTTGCACGTCCGCGACACATTTCTCCGCACGGCTGCAAAGCTGCTGAAGACGCGAGAGCGCCTGTTCGACAGAAAGTATCCGGCTCAAGGGCGTTTACCGTTTTTACGTTACAGGTAGTTGATTTTTACTCCGGCGCCGGTTACTTCCAAAGAAAGCTCGCGACCGAAATACAGGGAATAATTCGGTTCGTCGTGTCCGGCAGGAAAACCGTAGCAAACGGGAATATCCAATGGCTGCAGGTAACCGGCAATGACTTCGTAAGCGGTTTTGCCGGGCAGTTCCTCATCCGATTTGCTGTCTTTAAAGTCGCCGACAATTACGCCGGCAGTTCTTTTCAATTTCCCGCTACGTTGGAGGTTATTCATCATCCGGTCGATGCTGTAAAGATATTCATTCACATCTTCCAGAAATAAGATGGCGCCGGTCGTGTCCACATCATCGGGCGTGGCGGATACATTGATGATGAGCGATAAGTTCCCGCCCCGTAAAACGCCTTTGGCCAAACCCGGTTTATTGAACGGATGCGCCGGAATATCGTATCCCAAAAGTTCTCCGAACAAGGCTTTCCGCAATGATTCCGTACTTTCATTACTGCTGTTTTGCGGAAAATTTTTCGGCATAGTGCCGTGAATACTTTGCAACCCCAATTGTTGCAGGCGTGCATGAAATACCGTAACATCGCTATAACCGATAAACCATTTCGGATTTTCCAGCCATGCCGAAAAATCCACATTATCCACAATCCGGCCGCAGCCATAGCCGCCGCGCGCACATAAAACAGCCGCCGACTCCGGGTCATTGACGGCAGCTTGCAAGTCTGCGCATCGTTGTTCGTCTGTTCCGGCAAAGCCTAAATATTCTTCGCCTACATATTTTCCCATTTTTACCCGTAGCCCCCATTGTTGCAACAGGCGTGCGCCATTCGCAACCAGCGATGACGCTATTTTCCCGGCAGGAGCGATAATGGTTACCAAATCATTTTTCTTCAAATAGGGTGGTTGTAACATATTATCCATGATATAAATTATTTTACAAAGATAAAAAGTTTTATTTATTTAAGCAATGAAACCAATTACGGATTTACAGATTTGCTAATGTGCTAATGTGACTAATGTGCTAATGTGACTAATGTGGCTGACGCCACCGCGCTTGTCGCGACTCATAATTCATACCTCATATCTCATAACTAAAAAACATTTTCAACTTTCAACTCTCCACTTTCAACTAAAAAGCCCCGGAGGGGCTGCCTGTGAATAACCCCGTGCTTCAGCGCGGGGGTACAAGGCATCCCCCTGCTTTTCGCGCGGCATACTGCCGGTGCATCGTGGAAAACCCGTGCGCCGCGCGAGGTGCAGTGCGGGACATGTGGTGCGACTTTTCGATGCTCGATACTCGATTTGCGACATTCGACCGTGCGCTTGCCGCCATTTTCAACTTTC
>JAIROQ010000191.1 GCA_031257455.1 Prevotellaceae bacterium
ATTGTCAACAGCGACTATTCCCAACCTTTATTCCCTGCTAAAATCTTCCCCCGCAGCGACCTCATCGACTTCCAGCGCGGCGAACTCGAATGGAAAGGCGGCAATATCTTTTACAACCACTGGACTTGGGAACTAAAAGTTAAGAACTAAAAGTTAAGAACTAAAAGTTAAGAACTAAAAGTTAAGAACTAAAAGTTAAGAGGGCTGACGCCGGAAGTCTGAATATAGACGCCGGCGCCAGCCCTCTTAGTTCTTAACTCTTAACTTTTAGTTTTTAACTCACTTCGCCACTCTTTCCAGCCATTTCAGCATGACGAGCATGACGGTCATGGAGACGCAGCAGGCGACTACAAATACCGTCCAGGTAGCCCATACGGGAATGTGTTCATACAATACCGCGCCGATAAACAGCAACTGGTTGCCGACTGCCGTAGCGCCCAGCCAGCAGCCCTGCATGATACCCTGATACTGCGGCGGCGCTACGCGGGATACAAAAGATATGCCCAGCGGGGAAATAAATAATTCGGCTACCGTAAGGATAATGTACGTACCGATAAGCAGGAACGGCGTAACGCGGACGAGGCTGTCGGCAGCCAGAGGCGTGCCGCCGGCTTCGGGGTTGATGGTTTCATAGAGCGGCAGGTTTGACAGATACGAGCCTAACGCCATGACTATATAGGCGGCGGCGGCAATCCCCATACCGATACCGATTTTCTTCGGCGTGGAAGGCTCTTTTCCTTTTGCACGCAGCCACCCGAAAAGCCCCATGATAATAGGCGTCAGTAATACGACAAACAGGGGATTTATCGACTGGAACAGTTCCGCCCCTTCAAATACCGTAAATCCGAGGTTCAGGCGAATTTGCGTCAAATCGGTATAGTCTTTGGCAAATTTTGTTAATGTCAAACCGTTTTGATGGAACGAAAACCAGAAGAAAATCACAATACCGAATACGGCAAACAGCGCATAGAGGCGTTGTTTAATTTCTTTGGCGTCTATCTTGACAGTCGCGGCATCCGGCCGGGTATTCGCTCCGGCGGCGGCTTTATTCACATCCGGGAAACCGCGTTTATTGACCAGATAAATGAGCAGCGACACCATCATGGCCACGATAGCCACGCCAAAAGCCCACTGGAAACCGTGATTGAAGACATTGAGGTAATCATTGGAAAAAGCCGTTAAATCGGTATAGCTGGACTTGGCGGCAAAATCGGTGATTTGCGTAATGGATTCCGCCGTCAATTGGCCGCCCTTGTCAAGGTAGCTGTGGCACAAGGCCGGCATGGTGGCGTTGTATTCAAACCCGAAACGGGACAGCCACCAGTTCCGTACCCCTACGGCAATAAGCGGGGCAAAGATAGCGCCTACATTGATGAACATGTAGAATAAAGAAAACCCGGCGTCCCGCATCTTCCCGAATTTTCCGTTATCATACATTTGCCCGACCAGGGCTTGCAGATTTCCTTTGAACAGCCCGTTGCCAAAAGCAATGGTGAACAGTCCGAAACAGGTTAAAACGAGGTACAGCGTCTTGTTCGGGACAGGCGTAGGCGTAGGAATGGTCAGGGACAGGTAGCCCAGCGCCATAATGACTATACCGACAAAAATAGTACCTTTATAATTGCGCGTTTTATCGGCAATCAGGCCGCCGGCCAGTGCCAGTATATAAATCAGCGCATAGAAGATAGAATAGATTAACCCGGATTCAGACCCCGATAATCCAAACTTAGCTTCGAGAAACAACACCAGGATAGCCATCATGGTGTAAAAACCAAAACGCTCGCCCATATTTGAAAGCGACGCCGCCAATAGGCCTTTAGGATGATTTTTAAACATAGTTAAATATTTTGAAGTTAGTATTTATGGAAACAAAGGTAGAAAAAAATATCAGAATTACGGAGAAACTTGTAACTTTGCAGCAAAAAAAAGAAGAATTATTATGAAAAAAAATGTATTCCTGTTAGCAATTACCTGTTTGCTTTGCGCCGCCGCGCCGGCGCAGACGCCCTTTAAAAAAGGCCATGCCGTGCCGGAAGGTTCGATGGTGGTATATGCGCTTCCTTATAGCGTGATTGAGATACAGGCAGAGGCGGTACACGAACTTTTTACCGCCGGGCCTTATGCGCGATATGCACAAAAATATTTAGGCATGACGGCGGAAATGGAAAACAGGGAAACGTTCCATTTGAAAAGCATCGCACTGCGCACGCTGACGGAAGCTGACGCTTCGCAAATGTATTCTTTGGAAATAAAAGAAAAAAATGCTTCGGCGGTTTTTCTGGCATTATCAGCCGAAGGTTTGATTACCTCGTTAGACCCCGCGGGGACGCCGCCGGCGGCATTCCGGTTTGCCGCCACCGAACAGGGAAAATTCAACGATACCGGGTCCGAACCGAATATCGGACGCGATAAAGTAACCCTGTACAAAAATATCCAGACGTCCGCAGGATACGAAAAAGTGCCGGTACAGCAAAACCAGTTGATAGAAAAAAATCCCGAACGCCGCGCCGAAGAAGCTGCCGGCTTTATTTTCAATTTACGTAAAAAACGGGTCGAACTCATTACCGGCGAAACCGAAGCTGCATGGAACAGTGACGGCTTGCGTGCGGCGCTGGAAGAAATAAAACGGCTGGAAGAAGAATACCTCAGTTTATTTCTCGGGAAAACCACTACCGGCACGCAGTCGGCGGTATTCCACGTAACGCCGGACGCCGGACAGGCAAAGCAATTATATGTGGCCTTCCGTTTTTCCGACACGCACGGACTGCTGCCCGCAAGCAACGTGGCCGGCCGGCCGATAACGCTGGAGCTGGTTTCCGAAAAGAAAACAGCCGGCCTGCCGTCCAATATCTTCAACGCCGCCGACAAACGCTCGCCCCGCATAGCCTACCGGCTGCCCGATACCATGCAGGCGCACCTCAATGACGGGCAGACGAATTTGCTGCAAACACGTTTACTGATTTACCAGTTCGGGCAAATCATGTCCTTCCCCGTGAACTTGAAAATTAAATAACGGAAAACGTGCAGCGGAAGGCAAATGGAATATAAAAACGACAAACCATGAGACATTCTATTCGTAACCTGTATATCCTGATAAAACTTTTGGGCGAAAGTTTTTCATTCGCATTCGTATCCGTGAAAGCAAATAAATTGCGTACTTTCCTTTCATTGCTGGGCATCACTATCGGCATTTTTTCCATCATCTCCGTATTCACGATGGTGGATGCGCTGGAAGAAAACGTACGCTCCGGCATCGAATCCCTCGGCAGTAACGTGATATACATCCAGCGCGCCCCATGGTATGACGACAGCGGCGAATTTAAATGGTGGGAATTCCGGCAACGCCCGGCAATGAAATACGAAGAATTTTTAGCTATCCAAAACCATTGCAAAACGGTGGAATCAGTCGCTTTCCTCTACAGCTTTTCGCGACAGCTGAAATATAAAAGCACGACCACTTCGCGTATAGGCATCGGCGGCGTCACGTACGACTGGGACAAAATCTCGGCATTCAATATCGCTGACGGACGCTACTTCTCGCCTATGGAAATCAACAGCGGGACAAATGTCGCCCTTATCGGCCATACCGTAGCGGAAGAACTGTTCGGAGACGAACCGCCGGTCGGCAAGACATTCCAAATCGCCGGACACAAGACGCGCGTCATCGGATTGCTCGAAAAACAGGGCAACAGCATCGTCAGCGCAAACGATTATGACAACTCGCTGTTGGTGCCTTTCAACTATGCCCGTACCATGACCAACATCCGCTACGGCTCGCCAAGCATTGCCGTCAAAGCAAAGGCCGGCGTGGATTTGGACGATATGCGCGGGGAAATTAAAATGATGATGCGCTCATTGCGCCGGCTGAAACCTTCGCAAAAAGACAACTTTGCCATCAACGAACTAAGCACTATCTCGCAACAACTGAACCCCATCATGGATATGGTTAACCTCGCCGGATGGATTATCGGCGGCTTTGCCATACTGATTGGCGCATTCGGCGTGGCGAACATCATGTTTGTATCGGTCAAGGAGCGGACGCCGATTATCGGCATTCAAAAAGCGATGGGCGCAAAGAATTATTTTATCCTTACCCAATTCCTTTATGAATCGGTATTGCTTACGCTGGCGGGCGGCCTGCTCGGGCTGTTCATCGTATTTGCAGCCACCAGCGTGCTGACGCATGCCCTCGACTTTGCCATTGCATTAACGCTGGTAAATATTTTGCGCGGCATACTTATCTCTACCATAGTCGGCGTCCTTGCCGGAATTATACCGGCCATTGTCGCTTCGCGCCTCAGCCCGGTAGTGGCTATCGGGGCGAAATAAGTTAAGAACTAAGGGTTGGCTGACGACAGTTTAAATTAATCACATTAAAATTTTTGTAAATAAAAGAGATTTTCTACCTTTGCAACAACTCAGAGAGATTACTTTTAGCAAAATACTAACCATTCACTAACCATTTCCGGTTACATTTGTTCACTAATAGTATTTTGCACGGGCGACGGAAAATTCCGCCGCCCGTATTGTTTTTATCCCTACATAAGGGAGGCCGCTGCCTCCGCATAAGGATTTGAATGAAAAAAGCCGGCCGCTGCTTCGACAAGCAAAAAGGAATAGAAAAAATTTTAATTTCTTACACAAAAGTAGTGGGCATTCCCTTTCGAGCATGAACAACTCGCGCAGTTGTCGCAGTTAGTAGTCGGGGCGGCTTCCGTTCCGCCACCTCTGCAATTAGTGCCATTCATCACCCACCAGTCCCAGCCGGTCCAGGAGTTCGAAGAACCACACCCTGTACTTTGTATTCTACCCTGAGCGATCAGACATGCTTGTTCCGCAGCGGATGGCAATCTCCAGCTAATGCCTGCACATGCTGAAGAAGCAGCAGAATAGCTCGTGATTTCGCCGGGAGAATTCTTTACCTCTATGGTCACACCACTGCAAGTATATGCGCTTGCTGCGTCAGCTACTAAATCCCGACAATAACTACCTATAGCGGTTAAGCCGGTACAACAACCGATAGCTCCTACAGCCTCATCTCTCAAACTACACCTATATCCTGGACATTGGGTAGTATCGGTTATTGAATTTATTCTTGCAGCGGAATAAGTATTACTGTTCACAGTAGTCGTACCATTGATGACAAAAGGTTTTGTTCCTTTCAAGGTATAAGTTCCGTCGGAATAACTTCCGCTTGTAATTTGGGCGTTCGGCGGGTAGTCTGTAGCATACGCGCAGGCGTTGAATTTAGCAGGAATGTTGCTTAATTTCAATGCGATTTTTCCGGTAAAATTAGCTCCGGAAGTAGTACTTTTAATCCATACGCCGCGTGTATTGCCGGCTACCGTAGAAGCAGCAGCAGTACCGGTACTATTTTGGGTTACCGTAGCGCCGGTAATAGTTGCCTGTTTCCATGCACCGGTAGGTGCGTTATTGGATACTTCAACGTAATCCACCAATACCCACACATCGGATAAATGCGTGGCATCGCGCCCTGTCCACGATATATCGCAGGTAGCAATTTTTTTAGTGTAATCAATCGCTGTGATTTTAATGTTCAATGTCTGTGCGCTTGCTGCAACGCTTGCAAGCATTGCCAAAAAGAAAAATTTTGTTCTCATAATTT
>JAIROQ010000220.1 GCA_031257455.1 Prevotellaceae bacterium
AAACATTCGGATGTGTAGCACGGACGGCCTTCGACTGATTTGCCTTTCTTTTGCATCTCGGGTTTTGACCGGATGACCTTGTCAACAAAGGCATCTATGAAACGGACAATATGATCAGAGGATACATAATCCTCAATTGAACAGGGAAGCATTAACTACTCGCGAGGGATAGATGATATATAACTCATATTTTTCTCTATTATAGATACAAAAATACTAATTTCCCTGTAATATTACAATACCGCAGGCTATATTTTGAGAAAAAATGTTTTCACACAGCCTCTCTACCGGAGGAGGGGGAACGGTTACTGCCGGTTGTAAACTGTCTGCGGCGGTTTTCCCGCTTATCGAACTGGCGGCGGGTTCGTCATTGCCGGTGTAGTACACGGGCGGTTCGGGTTGCGTGGCCATTGTTGCAATACTTGCAACCATTGCGAAAAAGAAAAAAATTGTTTTCATTGTTGTTTAATTGTTTAATTGTTGAGTTGTTTATTTGTTTATTTGGCGTCAGCGCTCATACTTCATACCTCATACTTCATACTTCCTACTTCTTTTGCGGTTTTGGGATTGTTTTGCACTTATAATTTTATTTCCCCAAACAAACACTCATCAAAACAATCCCCTTACCGCGGGCTCTTTCACACTTTGGCGGCTTTTATTTAGTATGTCTTGTTTCGTGGGAACTCTTTTCAGAGTGTTCGATTGGGTATAAAATGCGAAACGCGAACTGTACTTATCATTCTCGAGGTTCTCGAATACCCGTTTAACTATAAGCAAAAATTCACGTTTCTCTCTCGTGGAGTTTTGCTTTTATTCAGTTAAACAAATGAAATTTTCGAGATTTCGGGAATTGAATAAAAGCACTCAAAATGAGAACGAGCGTTAAAAGATCGGTGCAAAGATAAAGAAATTTTTTAAAATGCAATAGTTTGGTACGAATTAGTTGAAAATGGAGAGTTGAAAGTTGAAAATGGCGCAAGCGTAGCGGCGCAAGCCAAAATAGTCAATAGTCAATAATTAAATAGTCAATAGCTAAATCTGTAAATCGTATTTTAACCTTAGTAGCACAAAATGTCCTGCCCTGCACCTCGCGCGGCGCACGGGTTTTCTACGATGCACCGGCAGTATGCCGTGCGAAAGGCAGGGAGATGCTTTGTATCCCCGCGCTTACGCACGGGGTTATTCACGTTTCGCTCCTTCGGGGCTTTTTAGTTAAAAATTGAAAATGGCGGCAAGCGCAGGGTCGCCTGTCGCATAGGTAAGTTCAAATAGTAAATGCAACTAAAATTTGATATCAATATCTGGATAAGTTATCTCCATCCGAAGAAATAAAAGTTTCTATTATCAATAGAAACTTTGGCAGGAAAGTTTGCATTGGCAATAGAAACTTTTGTATCTTTGCATCATTAAAAAGATACGGTGATGAAACAATTATTGAAAAAAGTGGTTATCGACCAGCAGCAAAACCTGTCGTGGCATCCTAAAAATATCGTGCGGAATATTCCCAAAAAATTGGTTAAAAGCCCTGAGATATTAGTTATCTCCGGCGTCCGGCGTTGCGGGAAGTCCACGCTTTTGCAGCAAATCCGCGCTACGTTGCCGGAACAAAATTTCTATCTTAATTTTGATGACGAACGGCTGGTCGGCTTTTCCGTAAATGACTTCCAAACGCTTCATGAAGTTTTTCTGGAATTATTCGGCGAACAAAAAACGTTTTATTTTGACGAAATACAAAACATACCCGAATGGGAACGCTTTGTCCGCCGGCTGTATGACTACGGGTACAAGGTTTTTGTTACCGGCTCCAATGCCGCCATGCTGAGCAGGGAATTGGGTACGCGCCTTACGGGACGTTACCTCCGGTGGGAATTGTTCCCCTTTTCGTTTAATGAATTTTTGGCGTTCAAAGGTAAGAAAATTACTGCGGGCGATTTGTTGAGCACCTCCGGCAAAACAAGTATTCTCCGGCTGTTCAACGATTATTTTAAGCATGGCGGCTTCCCTTTATATCTCAGCAGCGGCAATGACGATTACCTGAAATCGTTGTTTGAAAATATCATTTACAGGGATGTGATGGTACGCAATAATATTCGCAATGAGCAGGAAATATTGACGCTCACCCGCTATTTAGCCAGCGCTGTAGCCCAGCCGTCAACCAATAATTCCCTGTCTAAAATTATCAACGTGAAACATGCTACTACCGTGCGGAAATATATATCCTGCCTGGAGAATAGTTATTTGATTTATCAAATAAACAAATACGATGTTTCTTTCAAAAAGCAGCTGCATAACCCGAAAAAAACGTATTTTATAGATAATGCATTGGCGCAAAAATTCGGTTTTAATTTTTCCGATAATAACGGACAAATGCTCGAAAATTTAGCGCTGATTGAATTGAAACGCCGCAGTAAAGAGGTCTATTATCATCAGGACAAACAGGAATGCGACTTTGTATTGAAAGAAGGCAATCATATCTGTGAAGCCATACAGGTTTGCTATTCTTTCGGAAGCGCCAAAACCAAAGAACGGGAAATAGCCGGCCTGTCGGAAGCGATGGAGCAGTACAGGCTAAACAAGGGCATCATTCTTACTTACGATACAGAGGAGATTATCCGTATCAACAGGAAAGTAATTACAATTATACCTGCATGGAAGTGGTTGACGCAATAAAAAAGTTTCTATTGAGAATAGAAACTTTTGCAGGAAAGTTTGCATTGGCAATAGAAACTTTTGTAATCCGCGTTATATCCATTTGACTAACGGGAAATCCTGCCTGTGCGGCAGGTCTGGATTTTTAGCATGGATGCGGCGTGCCATAAAGAAAGTGCCGGGCATGTCGGGCACAATATCGAGGTGGTATTTTGCAATGCTGTTTTCACAGGAGACCAACGAAAATTCGAGCGTAGTAAGCATTTTATAGCGGTCATTCTTTTCCTGCTGGGCAATCACTAATTCCACGCCTACGTCTTCCGGGTTGAGTTCGCCGATAAATACCGAAATATTCATTGACGATGCGCTGCCCAAAGCCGGCATAAGGTTGGAAAGTTCATGGTCGGTAGCGACCAGTTCAATGGGACCCCATTCGCGCCGTACTTTTTTCTTCCATTCCGCCAGTTTGGCGGCCAGTGCATAGTCGTCATTTACCAATGCGGCGCGGCGTTGGCTGAGTTTGCTATAGAATTTTTCTTCATAGTCGGTCAGCATCCGGTTAGTCGTGAAGTTCGAGGCGACTTTGGCAATGGTATTTTTTATGTGGTTCATCCATTCTTTGGAAATGCCGGACGCATCGCGGTTATAGAAGGCGGGGGCGATTTCGTCTTCAATGATATTGTAGATTGTTTCCACGTCCAGTTCATCTTGAAACGACTGGTTTTCGTAAGCGTTTTCAATCGGCAATGCCCAGCCGGCGCCTTTTTGGTAGCCTTCCACCCACCATCCGTCCAGTACGCTAAAGTGCATTACGCCGTTCATTACCGCTTTCTCGCCGCTGGTGCCGGAGGCTTCCAGCGGGCGCGTGGGCGTATTCATCCATACATCGACTCCCTGCACCATCAGTTTGGCCAGCTCCGTGTCGTAGTTCGGGACAAATACGATTTTGCCGATGAACTGCGGCATTTTGGATACTTCCACAATCCGTTTGATTAAATCCTGTCCTGCTTTGTCGGCGGGGTGCGCTTTTCCGGCAAAAATAAACTGTACCGGATGTTTTTCATTATTGACAATGGCGTGGAGGGCTTCCAAATCGCTAAACAGTAAATGGGCGCGTTTGTAGGTAGCGAAGCGGCGGGCAAAACCGATGGTCAGCACGTCATCGCGCAAGGTTTCGCGCATCATGATTATTTGTTTCGGCGACAGGTATGACTGCGAAGTATTCATCACTTCCTTGATGTGTGCAATCAAGCGTTTGCGCAGGGTATTGCGTATTTCCAAAATCTGTTTGTCCTCGACATTATAGATGCCGTCAAAACATTGTTTGTCGTAGTGGTGCGTTTGGAACGCTTCCCCGAAGACCTCGCCCTGCACCGTTTTCCATTCGGGCGCTGCCCAAGTGGCATAATGTACGCCGTTGGTTACATAGCTTACATGTAATTCTTCGGGCAGATAACCCGGCCACAGCGGTTTCAAAATCTCGCGGCTTACCTGTCCATGCAGCCAGCTTACGCCATTGACTTCCTGCGAGAGGTTGGCGGCCAGAAAACTCATCGAGAATTTTTCGTTGGGGTCTGTGAGGTTGATTTTACCCAATGCCATCATTTGTTCCCATGAAATTTTCAGCCGGTCGGGATAGTGCGACATGTAGGTGCGCAGCAGGTTTTCCGAGAAGGCGTCATGTCCGGCCGGCACCGGCGTATGGGTGGTGAACAGCGAAGAACCGCGCACGACTTCCACCGCTTCGGCAAAAAGCAGGTTGTCGTTCGCCACATATTCGCGCAGTCGTTCCAGCCCGATAAAGGCGGCATGGCCTTCGTTGCAGTGGTACACGTCATCGGCAATATTCAACGCCCGCAGAGCGCGAACGCCGCCCACGCCCAATACAATTTCCTGCTTCAGGCGGTTTTCCCAGTCGCCGCCATACAGGCGGTAAGTAATACTGCGGTCTTCGGGCAGGTTGTCTTCAAAGTCCGTGTCGAGCAGGTAGAGTTCCACGCGCCCCACGTCCACACGCCAGATACGGACTTGCAGCGTGCGGCCGGGTAATGCAACGGCAACGGTTTTCCATTGTCCGTTTTCGTCATATACCGGCGTAGCGGGAATTTTCATAAAATCCTGCGGGTCGTATTCATTCACCTGGTCGCCCGCTGCCGAAAGTTTCTGCGTGAAATAACCGTAGCGGTACAGCAGGCCGACTCCGGTCAGTTTCACATTGCGGTCGCTGGCTTCTTTCAGGTAATCGCCCGCCAGAATGCCCAATCCGCCGGAATAAATTTTCAATGACGCATGCAGCCCGTATTCCATGCTGAAATAGGAAATATGCGCGCCTTCGCCTTTTCCTTTTTCCGCCATATAGGTGGAAAAATGCCGGTAAACAGCCGTCAGTTTTTTCACGAACAATTCATCTCTTTCCAATTCCTTGTAGCGGGAGAGCGAAATCCGGTCGAGCAGCGTTATCGGATTATATTGCGCCACTTTCCACTGCGCCGGGTCGATGCTTTCAAACAATTCCCACGCATCCTGATTCCAGCTCCACCAAAGGTTTTTGGAGAGTGTCTCGAGCGCCGTGAGTTTTTCGGGAATATGTTTATGCACCATAATGCGCGTCCAGTTGGGACGGCTGATGGATACCTGCTGTTCGATAAGCGAAGAAGGCTCTTCCTGCATCGCCGGAAATTCCGGCACGCGCTGCGCCGCTTTCTGCAAAGCGATAGTTCCCGCTTTTTTATAATATTTAATATGATTATCCCATAGGGCGATGTTCGCTACGTCCTTTGCATTTTCATTGACGGCGGCTTTCCGTTCGGGCGTGTAACCGGTAAATTCATTTATTTTTTTGGCGATGCAATCTACCACATAATCCCTGTTCGAGTCGTCCCGCTGGATTACTTCAATGCCCGGATGCGCCTCCTTGTATTTTTCTTCCACCCACAGGCCGAAGCCGGCAAGTGACGTGGTAATAGTCGGCACTTTGAATGCAAGGCTTTCCAACGGCGTATAGCCCCAAGGCTCGTAATAGGACGGGAAGACCGACAAGTCAAGCCCCGCCAGTAAATCGTAATAAGGCACATTGAATACGCCATCATTGCCGTTCAGGTACGAGGGAATGAAAAACACCAGCACCCTGCCGGTATTGTTCAATCCCGCTTGTGCAATATATTTCAGCACCGGGTCGGTTTCCGGCTCGGACAAATAGTGGGTTACATACTTATTATATACTTCCTGCCGTTGCGCGGGGCGTTGCAGATTTTGCAACAGTTCCTTATTCGGCCCGTGATGTCCTGCCGGCACCATAATGAATGCCGCCACTTCGCGCGGTAATGCCGGATTTTCATTTAACCGCGCCAACGCTTCCATAAATACATCAATACCCTTGTTGGTATATTCATACCGTCCGCTGATGCCCACCAATAGCGCATCGCCGGACAGCGGGCGGTTGAGCAACGCCTCCGCCGCTTCGCACAGTTTCTTGCGGCCGGCAGCCTGTTTGGCCGGGAAATCTTCTTCGCGCGGCGTAAAACTGTTTTCAAACCCGTTGGGCGTAACAATATCCACCGGTTTGCTCAAAAACCGGGCGCACTCCTGCGCCGTAATGTCGCTCACGGTGGTGAAACAATCGGCTGCCTGCGCCGCCGCCCGTTCGAGCGACTGTTTGGAAACTACATTAAATTGCCGCGCTATTTCATCGGGATTGTAGCTTTCCATTTTGTCGTACAGCGGCAACCGGTTACCCGCGATACAACGCCCCAATACAGTAGCGTGCGTAGTGAAAATACATCCGATTTGCGGCACCGCCGAACGCAAATACAGTAGTCCGGTGCCGGTCATCCATTCATGAAACTGCGCCACCACCCGATGCCGCGGCGAAATATGAAAATTCGTATAACTCTCGATAACTTTCCCGGCAGCATAGCCGAAGAGCGCCGGCTCTACATAATCCCATTGCCCGCTGATGGAATCGAGCTTGTAGGTTTCCCAAAATTTGGCAAAGATTTTATCCTTGCTGTCGAAAAACGGCGTGAAATCGACCAGCACCACTACCGGATTTCCGGCAATATTCCACCGTCCGGTGCGGACGCGCAGTCCTTCCTGCGCCGCTTTTGCCCGCCACGATTTCAGCAATCGCGCGTCTTCCATAAAATCGGGATGGCTCTCCGTATCGCGCCACACATCCGGACCAATCAGAATATGATTATTCTTCAAATCCTTTTTCATGTTAAGCGCTTTGGTCGAAATAACGGTATAGATGCCGCCCACTTTGTTGCATACTTCCCAGCTTACTTCAAACAGGTAATCGGGGTCTAATTTTTCTTTCATTATGATTTGTTTTGAAAACGGTTGCAAAGGTAATTATTATTGAGAGAAGAAACAAACAACAAAACCCACTCTTTGCAGAGCAGGTTATCGGTAACTTCGCGTTTGCAAAGTAAAATTACAGTACTTTAATCTCTACTTCCACACCGCTGGGCAATTCGAGTTTCATCAAGGCGTCTACGGTTTTGGGCGTAGAGCTGTAGATGTCGAGTAACCGGCGGAAGGAGTTCAATTCAAACTGTTCGCGCGCTTTTTTGTTCACGAACGTGGAACGATTGACGGTAAAAATCTTTTTATCGGTCGGCAGGGGAATAGGCCCGCTTACTACAACGCCCGTAGCTTTCACCGTTTTTACGATTTTATCGGCTGATTTATCAACCAGCATGTGATCGTAGGATTTCAGTTTTATTCTGATTTTTTGGCTCATATTATTTTTAATTTAAAAATTCCAAGATGTAAAGATTATTATTCCTCCAAATCGGCGTCTTTCTTGCGTCCGCCGCCGGTTTTTTCGATGACTTCCTTGGCAAGGTTTGCCGGCAATTCCGCATAGTGCGAAAATTCCATTGTACTTGTAGCGCGTCCTGACGATAACGTACGTAATGCCGTTACATAACCGAACTGCGCCGACAAGGGTACACTGGCTTTTATGATGCGGGCATTTCCTTTGGAGTCCGTGCTGGTAATCTGTCCGCGGCGTTTGTTTAAATCGCCGATAATGTCGCCCATGTATTCTTCGGGCGTTACTACTTCCAGCGACATGATAGGCTCCATTAAAATCGGCTGCGCTTTCGGCAATGCATGACGGAAAGCGGCGCGCGCGCAAATCTCAAAAGACAGCGAATCGGAATCCACCGGATGGAATGAACCGTCTTTCAGCGTAACCTTCAAAGCAGGCACTTCGTAACCGGCCAATACACCATTCGCCATAGCCGCTTTAAAGCCTTTTTCTACCGATGGAACATATTCGCGCGGAATATTACCGCCTTTTACTTCATCAATAAATTGAAGCCCTGTAACGCCTTCGTCTGCGGATGCAATATCTACAATAATGTCGGCAAATTTACCGCGACCGCCGGTTTGTTTTTTGAATACTTCCCGGAAGCCTTGTACAGAGCCGCGAATAGCTTCTTTGTAATTCACCTGCGGCGCACCCTGATTAATTTCCACGCCAAATTCGCGTTTCAGGCGGTCAACAATAATTTCCAGATGTAACTCGCCCATACCGCTGATAACGGTTTGACCGGTTTCCTGATCGCTTTTCACGGTAAAGGTCGGGTCTTCTTCCGACAGTTTGTTTAAGGCCACGCCTAATTTGTCCAAATCTTTTTGCGTTTTCGGTTCTACCGCCAAGCCGATTACCGGATCAGGAAAAGTCATGGATTCCAATGTTACCGGATGCTTTTCATCGCATACCGTATCACCCGTGCGAAGGTCTTTAAAACCTACGGCAGCGCAGATATCACCGGCTTCCACGCATTCAATCGGGTTTTGTTTGTTGGAGTGCATTTGATACAGACGCGCTACCCGTTCTTTCTTTTCCGAACGCGTATTGAATACATAGCTCCCGGCGTCCAATTTCCCGGAATACGCGCGGATAAATGCCAATCGTCCGACAAAGGGATCGGTAGCGATTTTGAATACTAATCCGCAGAAAGGTTCTGTGGCTTCGGGTTTGCGGATTTCCTCTTTTTCGGTGTCGGGATTTTTGCCTGTTACATTTCCTTTATCCAGCGGGGAAGGCAGGTAACGCATCACCGCGTCAAGCAAAAATTGCACGCCTTTATTTTTGAATGCAGAGCCACAACAGGCAGGAACGACCGCCATGTCCACCGTAGCTTTGCGCAGGGTTTCAATAATCTCTTCTTCGGTAATGGAATCGGGATTTTCAAAGAATTTTTCCAATAGCGTATCGTTGTATTCCGCGATGGACTCTACCAATTTGCCGCGCCATTCTTCGACTTCGGCTTTCATGTATTCGGGCACTTCCCTGATTTGGTAATTGACCAGTTCCTTGCTTTCGGTGTCGTAGTAAATCGCTTTGTTGGCAATTAAATCAACAATGCCTTCAAATTTTTCTTCTGCGCCGATGGGCAGGCAAACAGGAATAGCCGTAGCGCCTAATTTTTCTTTGATTTCTTCCACCACTGCTAAAAAGTCAGCGCCTACGCGGTCCATTTTATTGATGAATGCAATTTTCGGCACCCGGTATTTGTCGGCTTGCCGCCAAACGGTTTCCGATTGCGGTTGCACGCGTCCTACAGCGCAAAAAGTAGCAATCGTGCCGTCAAGTACGCGTAATGAACGTTCTACTTCTACTGTAAAATCAACGTGTCCCGGAGTATCAATCAAATTTATCTGAAATGTTTTTCCGCCGTAATTCCAAAAAGCCGTAGTCGCGGCCGATGTAATAGTGATGCCGCGTTCCTGCTCCTGCACCATCCAGTCCATAGTGGCCGCGCCTTCGTGTACTTCGCCTATTTTATGCGTTTTTCCGGTGTAGTACAGAATACGCTCCGATGTGGTGGTTTTTCCTGCATCGATGTGCGCCATGATACCAATGTTGCGTGTAAAATTTAAGTCTCTCGCCATTTTATCTCCTTACCAAACTAAAATCTGTAATGGGCAAAAGCTTTGTTGGCTTCCGCCATTTTATGCATATCTTCTTTCCGCTTGAATGCGCCGCCTTCTTCGTTGAATGCCGCAAGTATTTCGGCGGCCAGCTTTTCAGCCATCGAATGGCCGCTGCGTTTACGGGCAAAAGATATTAAATGTTTAATACTTAATGAAACTTTCCGGTCAGGGCGTACTTCGGTCGGAACTTGAAAATTGGCGCCCCCCACGCGGCGGCTTTTTACTTCCACTTGCGGGGTTACGTTCTCAAGCGCTTTTTTCCAAATTTCGAGCGGAGCCTTTTCAGAATCTTTCATCTTCTCGCCTACCAAATCGATTGCATCGTAAAAAATGCCGTAGGCAATACTCTTCTTCCCCTTTAACATCAGGTTGTTTACAAACTGCGTTACAAGCACGTTCCCGTACTTGGGATCAGGAAGTAGAATCCTCTTTTTAGGCTTCGTTTTTCTCATGTTGTTATTATTTTTTTTATGTTAAATGTGCCACGTTATACGACAAAAAGCGTTACGGTGTTATACTTCACACTTCACGCTTTATGCTTCACGTATTATTTCTTTGCTGCGCCTGCTTTCGGGCGTTTGGCGCCATAAAGGGAGCGGCTTTGCGTACGTCCTTCCACGCCGGCGGTATCCAGTGCGCCGCGCAGGATATGGTAACGTACTCCCGGCAAATCTTTCACGCGGCCGCCACGCACCAGCACAATGGAGTGTTCCTGCAAATTGTGTCCTTCGCCCGGAATGTAAGCGTTTACTTCCTTTTGGTTGGTAAGGCGTACACGGGCTACTTTGCGCATAGCCGAGTTAGGTTTCTTGGGAGTAGTGGTGTACACGCGCACACATACGCCGCGCCGTTGCGGACAGGCGTCTAAGGCGCGCGACTTACTCTTTTCTTCGATTTGCACGCGTCCTTTGCGTACAAGCTGTTGAATTGTTGGCATAATGTAATGTTATCCTTTTTTTATACTATTTCAAAAAATGGGTTGCAAAGGTACTACTATTTTTTGAATTTACAAACAAGTT
>JAIROQ010000076.1 GCA_031257455.1 Prevotellaceae bacterium
TAAGATTTGCCATAATATTGAGTTTACGTTAAGCGCTGTTTATTGTTTGGGGCATTCCTGCCGTTAAGATTTTCCCTGTTTTAAAATCGCATTAAGCAAATGTTTCTTTCGCGCTACAAAGGTAGAGGGATAATCGCAGAACAGGATGCTGTTTTGTTACATAAACTTTTCTATATGTAACATCGAATGCGGAATTTGTTACATGTTGTTTTCTCTGTGTTACATCTTTGTTTTTTATGGCTGAAAATAGCTTCAAAATACCTTAACTTTGAAGTATGATACAACGAGAAATCTTTAGCGCAATGCCAAAAATCACTTTACAAATGAACCGGAGAAGAGTATATAGCATATTGTTTATTATATTGTTACAGTATATCACCACCGGTAGCGCCGCCTTTGCGCAAAGCGGCAGATTCTATGCTACCGAAAATGGTTTATCAAGCAGTTTAATCAATTGTATTTACCAGGACAGCAAGGGGTTTATATGGATTGCCACAGAATACGGCCTGAACCGTTTTGACGGTATGAAATTTAATGTGTATCGTCCCATGCAACATGATACGCTGTCGTTAAACAATAATTATATCCGTACTGTCTATGAAAGCCGCGACCGCCGGCTGTTCATCGGCTCTATCGCCGGGTTGATGGAATATGACTGGGGACGCGACTGTTTCCATGCTGTTCCGCTTGTCCGGGACGGGGAAACCGTGCAGGCGCACGTGATGGGCATGATAGAAACCGACCACGGCGACCTGTGGCTTACCACTTCCGGGCATGGCCTCTTCCGCCTCTCGCCCGGCCGGCGCACGGCCGCCTATGAAGCGGACGTCTCCGCCGCCCTGGGCAGCCACTATCTTAATGCTATTTATAAAGATTCCTACGGCGATATCTGGATAGGCTCGGAAAATAATGGGGTGAAGTGCTATAATCCGGCTAACCGGCAGGTGAAAACATTCCACGCACCGGCGGATATTTCCAGCAATAATATCTCGTACATCACCGAAGACCGCAACGGCAACCTGTTTGTCAGCACGCTGACCAAAGGGTTGAACAAATATGACCGGCAACAGGAACGCTTTATTCCTGTCCGCAGCGATGACCGCAGCCGGTTTATTTCTTCCATGCTGGTGAATGACGACAACCGGCTGCTGGTGGGCACGGACGGTCATGGGTTGAAATACTACAACGAACAGCACGATGCGGTGGAAGATTTTGATGTCGGTTCCATTCCCTTTGATTTTACGAAAAGCAAGGTGCATGCCATTTTGCAGGACAGGGACGGCGGCGTCTGGCTGGGTTTATTTCAGAAAGGGGTAGTATATATCCCCAATGTGCAAAGCAGGTTTGATTACTATGGTTACAAATCCGTAAACCGTAATATCATTGGCTCCAGTTGCGTGATGTCGATAGTGAAGGACAAAAAGAATATTTTGTGGATAGGCACCGACAATGACGGGTTGTACGGCATCAACGAAAAAAACCTGCAAACGGTGCATTTCCAAAATACCCCGTCCCCGCGCTCGGTGCCGAACATTATCCTGTGCGCCTTTGAAGATTCGGACGGCAACCTGTGGGTCGGCTCCTATGCCAACGGACTGGCGCAGGTAAACCGCGAAACGGGCGATTGCCGGTATATCCAGCCGCTGTCCAACGAAAAAGTCTATTATATTTCCGAAGACCGGGAAAAACGCCTGCTGCTGGGGACGTACGGCTCGGGACTGTTTATTATGGACCTCCGCAGCGGGGAACTGCAACACTACGAATCCTCGAAGCGCGAAGAAAACGACTTGCAGGCGGACGAACCGGGCAATGACTGGATAAGCTATATCCTGTGCGACCGCGAAGGGCTTGTCTGGCTGGGGCATTATCGCGGCCTGAGCTGTTTTGACCCCAAGAGCAACACGTTCCTCCGCTATCAGCGCAACAACCTCCTTCCCGGCAATATCGTCAATGTGTTGTGCGAAGGCCATGACGGGGCTATATGGATAGGCACGACTACGCAACTTTACCGCTTTGATAAAACCACTGCCTGCATGGAACATTTTCCGCTCCAGCACGGCCGGGAAGGCGATATGATTTGCGGGATAGCCGAAGACCGCAGCGGCCATATCTGGGTGAGCGCCTATAAGGGTATTTACCGGTTGACGCCGGCCACGCGCGAAGTAACCTACTACGCCGGAGACGGACTGCAAGGCAACGAATTTACGCGCGGCGCGGTGTTCAAAGACAGGAAAGGTAAAATTTATTTCGGCGGCACTAACGGCGTAACCTGTTTTTATCCGAACGATATTACCGAAAGCAAAAAAGAGTTGCAGGTGCACCTGACCGGTTTTTACCTCTTTACCCAACCGGTACGGCAGGGCGACCGCTCGGGCGAACGGGAAATCATCACTACGCCGGTATTTGACGCCACCACCTTTCAGCTCGCCCATAAGGACAATACTTTTACGATGGAATTTTCGACACTGGATTTTGCCGGCGCCGGGCAAACCGTGTACGAATACCGTATGGAAGGCCTGTATCCCGAATGGAGCGTTACAACGCAAGGCATGAATTATATTGCCTATAATAACCTGTCGCCGGGACAGTATGACTTTATGGTGCGGGTAAGCGGCTATCCCTCTTCCCAGAAGAACATCCGCATTATCATTGTGCATCCGTGGTATCAGACATGGTGGGCGAAAGTGGTCTATGCACTGCTGCTGCTGGGCTTGGCGGGGGCTGTTGTCGCCTTTGTCCGTTCACGGATTCACTACCGCCATGAAATGCTGGAGAAAAAACACTCGGAAGAAATCAATGAAGCGAAATTACAGTTCTTCATCAATATCTCCCACGAGATACGGACGCCCATGACGCTAATAATAAATCCGATTGAAAAACTTATCGCCGCCAAAAGCGACCCCAAAACACATGCGATATACCTTATGATATACCGCAACGCCCAGCGTATCCTGCGGCTCATTAACCAATTGATGGATATTCGGAAAATCGATAAGGGACAAATGCGTATCGGCGCGCGGGAAACGGATATGGTCGGTTTTATTAAAGATTTAATGCAGACTTTTGATTATGCCGCCCAGCAAAAAAACATCCGCTTTGTGTTTGAAACGTCCTTTGACAGCTTGAAGGTATGGGTTGATTTGGGCAATTTTGACAAAGTGATGCTCAATGTCCTGTCGAATGCTTTCAAATTTACGCCCAACGGCGGCGAGATAGTCGTCCGGCTCACGACCGGCAGCGGCGATGAACGGCTTCCCGTAAGCGACTACTTTGAAATACGTGTCATCGATACCGGCATCGGGGTGGATATGGAACATATTGACCGGATTTTCGACCGTTTCTATCAGGTACTGCAACCCGACACTAAAATCGGCACCGGCATAGGGCTGCATCTGGCGCGCCAACTGATGGAACTGCATCACGGCATTATCTATGCCGAAAAACGGGACGATGACCGGGAAGGCGTGCAGTTTGTTGTCCGCCTGCCGCTGGGCAGCGCGTATCTTCGCCCCGAAGAATTGGAAACGCCCGAAGCGGCAGCCATCCGCATGGCCATGTATAATGATAAGGAAAAAGGGGCGTTGCCGGCGGAAATAACACAGGAAGCCGGACTGGCCGCCGCGCACAAAGCCAAAACGAAGTACAAAATATTGGTGGCGGAAGATGAAGACGAATTGCGCGAATACATGTCCGCCGAGTTGTCGGCTTTTTTCCGTGTAACCGCATGCAGCAACGGCAAAGAAGCATGGGAACTGACGCTGAACAATTCCTTCGATGCCATTGTCAGCGATATAATGATGCCGCAGATGGACGGGATTACGCTTACCCGCAAAGTGAGACACAACTCCAACACCAATCATACGCCCATCATTCTATTAACGGCCAAAACGCAAAGCGCAGACCAGATCGAAGGATTGAAAACAGGCGTGGATGCTTATATATCCAAGCCTTTTAGTACGTCAATTTTGGTAACGACCATCAATAATTTGATTGCCAACCGGGAGATTTTACGCGCCAAATTCGGCGGCCGACAGGATAATGAAGGCCGCATAGAACGGCTGCCCATGAAATCATCCGATGAGATTTTTATGAACAAGGTATTGAAAATAATCAACGAAAATCTGTCGAACTCCGAATTGAGTATGGAACAGCTGGCGAGCAGTGTCGGCATGAGCCGCGTGCACATGCACCGCAAAATGAAAGAACTGACGAGCCAATCGACCGGTGATTTTGTTCGCAGTATCCGGCTCAAAGAGGCAGCCCTGATGCTCTCCGAAAAGAAACTTACCATATCCGAAGTGGCTTATGCCGCAGGTTTCCGAAACGTATCTCATTTTTCCGCATCGTTCAAAGATTTTTACGGCATCTCGCCCACCGAATATATTAAACAAACAAAACAGGAGGGATGATGTATGATGTATGAGTTATGAGTTATGAGTTATGAGGTATGAATGTAGGGGCGCAACGCCCGGCTAATAAGAAATAAGAAATTAGAAATAAGAAATTAGAAATTAGAAAAAATGAAAACATTAGGAATAGACATAGGGAGTTCGTCCGTTAAAGCCGCTTTGGTAGATATACCAACCGGCGAAGTAGTAGCAGGGGCATTCT
>JAIROQ010000097.1 GCA_031257455.1 Prevotellaceae bacterium
TCGCCGCCGCAGAGGCTTATGGGGAAGTCGTTCCCGAAGCCATCGTGGAATTGCCGTCTTCCCTTTTTGAGGTAGAGGGTAAGCTGGAAGCGGGTTTATTAACGGTCGGCAATATATTGACCATGACCGACTCGGACGGTAACCGCCTGAACGGCGTCATTGACGAAGTGCGTCATGACACGGTAGTAATGAATTTCAATCATCCACTGGCGGGGGAAGAGCTTTCTTTCAAAGGTACGATAGTCGCCGTGCGCGAAGCCACTACGGATGAATTGCTGCACGGGCTGTATGGCGAGAAAAACGCCGGCTGCAACTGCGACTGCCATTCCCAAGACTGCAGTAGTTGTAAGTCATAAGTCGCGGCAGGCGCATTGTTTAAGGTTTAAGGTTTAAGGTTTAAGGTTTGAGGTTTTCAGCCAACTCATAATTCAGGAAATTGGGAATAATGGTATCAACGTATGGGGAAAGCGCTTCTGCCGGAAGGGTGGTGGAAAGACCAATCACTTTCATGCCGGCTTTTTTCCCGGCGGTGATGCCGGCTATAGAATCTTCGAACACTATACACGCTTCCGGCGATACGCGGAGTTCTCCGGCGGCCAGCAGGTAGCACATCGGGTCGGGTTTGCTGCGGGTAATTTTGTCGGCCGTGATGAGGGCGTCAAAGGTATTTTGCAAATTCATTCTCTGCAGGGCGACTTTCATTTTTTCGTCCGGCGAACTGGTAACTACCGCTATTTTGTAGCCCTGCGACTTAAAGCGGGTTATCGCTTCGCGTGCGCCGGGAATGAACGTGTAATTCATTTGCCGTTCATAGCGCCGGTGTTCTTCTATGATTTTTTCCCGTTCCGCCGGCAGGCAGTTTCCAAAATATTTTTCCATGATAGCCGTCAGCGTAGCGCCTTTGATAAGGGCGACAAAATTTTCCTGTAAATGATATTTCGCCGCCAACCGGTCGAAAAACAAGTCGTATTGCGGCTCCGTATCGGCAATCACGCCATCAAAGTCAAAGAGAATAGCTGTAAACCGGTTCATGTAGAATTTTCAGGTTAAAATTGTTTTTTCATTACTTCTTTTCCTTTTGCAAAAATTCCGCGACCAATGTTTCCGCTTCTTTCAACGTTTTTTCCAAGTGGTCGTTTATAATTATTTTGTCGAATTGCGGCGCGCAGGAAAGTTCTTCCTTTGCTTTCCGCAAGCGGCGTTCAATGGCTTCGGGGGTATCGGTGTTGCGGTTTTGTAACCGTTCGCGCAATACATCCACAGAGGGCGGTTGTACAAACACGGCCAACGCCCGGTTGCCTAATGTTCGTTTTATATTCAAGCCTCCTTTCACGTCCACGTCACATAGCAATACCCGGCCTTTTCCCCAAACCCGTTCGGCTTCGCTTTTTGTTGTCCCGTAATAGTTTCCGGCATAGACTTCTTCCCATTCCAAAAATTCATTGCGGGCGATTTTTTCGCGGAATGCTTCGGGCGTCATAAAATAATAATCCATGCCGTCTTTTTCATTCCCGCGCGGCGCACGGCTTGTAGCCGATATGGAAAATTCAAGCGCCGGAAATTTTCCCAACAAATGGTGGACAATCGTTGTTTTTCCCGCACCGGACGGCGCGGAGAAAATGAGTACTTTCCCTTTGCTGTCAAGGGAAGCGTCAAAGCATTTTTGCCGGATGGTATTTTCCTTTTTGCGTATCATAGTCTATTAAAAAACCCGCCCCGATAAGAGGCGGGGTTTCTTATCCCTGTTACTGCATCCTTTTACAAGGAATACAGGTTGGTTTATTTTACCGTGGCCATGTGAACTATCAATTCCAATACTTTGTTGGAGTAACCCCATTCGTTGTCGTACCACGCAACGAGTTTCACGAAATTAGCGTTCAGGGCAATTCCTGCTTTCGCATCGAATACGCTGGTGCGCGGTTCGTGAATGAAATCGCTTGATACTACTTCGTCTTCGGTGTATCCCAAAATACCTTTCAGTTCGCCGTCAGCGGCTTTTTTCACTGCCGTTTTGATTTCTTCGTACGTAGCGGCTTTTTCGATACGGCAAGTCAAGTCTACTACCGAAACATCCAGTGTCGGCACGCGGAGGGACATACCGGTTAATTTGCCGTTCAATTCGGGAATAACTTTGCCTACCGCTTTTGCCGCGCCGGTAGAAGAAGGAATGATGTTGCCGGCTGCAGCCCGTCCGCCGCGCCAGTCTTTTGCCGAAGGACCGTCCACTGTTTTTTGGGTAGCGGTCGTAGCGTGTACGGTAGTCATCAAGCCTTCGATGATAGTGAAGTTATCGTGGATAACTTTTGCCAGCGGCGCCAGGCAGTTTGTCGTGCAGGAAGCGTTCGACACAATCGCTTCGCCTTTGTACGTTTTGTGGTTTACGCCACATACGAACATCGGGGTGTCGTCTTTGGAGGGAGCAGACATCACCACGCGCTTTGCGCCGGCTTTGATGTGCGCTTCGGCTTTCTCTTTGGTGAGGAATAAGCCGGTAGATTCCACTACATATTCGGCGTCCACTTCGTTCCATTTCAGGTTCGCAGGGTCTTTTTCGGCAGTTACACGGATGCTGTGTCCATTGACTACCAGATACCCGTCCTTCACTTCTATTGACCCCTTGAACTGCCCGTGTATGCTGTCGTAGCGCAGCATGTACGCCATGTAATTCACATCAATCAAATCGTTGATACCAACAATTTCGATGTCGCTACGTTCTTCTACAGCCGCACGGAATACTAATCGTCCGATACGGCCAAATCCATTAATACCTACTTTAATTTTAGACATAATTTTTTTATTTTTTAGTTAAACTTTATTTTTGAAGTGGACAAAGGTAGCATTTTTTTTAATTTCCAGCAAATAAAATCATCACCGGAAAATCCGGTAACCTGATAATACAAGACTACCTCCGGCATTAAAAAAGCGGTAAGTTTATTTACCACTTAATATGATTTTCTTCCAAAATTTTTTTCGCAAGGTTCAATATGGTCGCATCATCGAACAGCACTATACCGCCGCCGGGACCTTGCTCATAGTGCAGGCCGGACGACTTGCCGCGTTCAAAATCATTGCCGCCAAAATAATTGCGGATAGTATCTACGGAGGTATTCAGTAATTCCGCAATACGGTGTGTACTTCCGGTCGGCAGTGCGTCTTTGATGCGACGCAGCTCATTAAATGTGATTGTTGCTCCTTCCATGGTTTTAAAATTAACGGTTAAAATAAATTTTAAAGTAAAACTTTATTCCGAATAATAAATTATTTTTTAATCCTTCACAGCGCAATACAGTTGCCCTGTTTCATAGTGCGTGATAACGACTATGGTGTTTTTTTCAATCATTCCGTGTTCGGCTATGGCGTCATACATTTCGCCGTCCACTTCAATTTTGCCGGATGGCCGCAACGAAGTGCAAGCCCTGCCCATCTGCCCGACCAATGCTTCCAGACCGGCCGGTACGCCTACATAACCGGTCGTTCCCGAAAGGTCTGTTTTCAATGCAATTCTTCCAAACATTTTTGTATGATATATTTTTTTTGACAAATAAATACCGCCCGCAATGCCGCCAAACATGCCCGCCGATACAATAAATAAAGGTTGGGCAAGCGGACTTAAATCCCATCTTTCCGGCGCAGAAAATAAATTATTGTCAATCATAGCCAGCGCCAAACCCGCTATACATAACAGAATGCCGGAGATGCCGGCAACGCCGAAACCCGGAATAACAAAAATTTCCAACCCCACTAAAACCAGTCCCGCCACAAACAGCAGCAATTCCCAATAGTCCGCCAATCCTTCCAGATAGAGGGGGGCAAAGTAAAGCAAGGTCGCCGTTACCGCCACCGCCAACGGAAATCCGATGCCCGGCGACTGCAATTCAAAATAAATCCCGCCGATGATGCACATCAGCAAAAGCCCTTGCAGCAGGGGGTTCATAAGAAATAAAATAATCCTGTCCAACCACGAAGGACGATACTCTTTTATTTCGGCAGGAGCAATTCCCGCCAATGACAATACTTCGTTAATACTTTCCGCTTTCCCTTCGCTGTAGCCGGAAGCATACGCTTCATCAGCCGTAAAGGTGAGTACTTTGGCGCTGTCGATTAAGCCGGGTACTACCACGCGCGGATCTACCATAGCTTCGGCAATCAGCGGGTCGCGGCGCCAGACTTCCACCGTGTCGCGCCCTTGCAGGATTTTCCGCTTGCCGTGCATTTCTGCGGTGGATCGCATCATTGAGCGCATGAATGACTGGTATTTGTCGGGCAATGCTTCGCCGGTTTGATTGACTACCGTGGCTGCGCCGATGCTTCCGCCGCCGCGTATGTAGATGCTGTCGCATGCCAGCGCTATCAGCGCACCCGCCGAAGCGGCTTCGTTGTCGATAAACGCCAACACCGGAATGCCGCAGTACAAAAGGGCAGTGCGGATACTGTCGGCTGCCGCCAATTCGCCTCCATAGGTATTCAAATGCAATAAAACATAGTCGCTGTTCCATTGGCGCGCTTCCTGTAATCCTTTATTGATAATACGCACAGCAGGCGCATCGATGTCCTGCTGAAGATGTATGACGTAAACCACTTTATTTTCCGCATAACTTAACGCAGCTGTAAACAGGAAGACAAGGAGAAAAAAACTACGGCGCATTATCTTTGAAAAGTATTTTTCCCAAAGTTAGGAAAATTTATTGATACTACGAATTTTTATCGAGGCATTAGAATTTGTGTGCAACACACCAATTCTAATGTCCCCCCTGAACAAAGTTAAAAACCGTCCGCGAAGGCTCGGTAGCGCAATGGAAACGCAGGCGTTCTTCACGCTTTACGCTTTACTCTTTACGCTTCACCTTTAACTTTTTTTTTATACCTTTGTCCTGTTATAATTTTAAAAACGAATGAATATATGAAATTATTAGAAGGAAAAACGGCCATTGTTACCGGCGCCGCGCGCGGAATTGGCAAAGCGGTAGCCTTACGTCTGGCGCAGGAAGGCTGTGCCATTGCATTCACCGATTTGGCCATTGACGAGAATGCGAAAAAAACCGAATCGGAACTGCTGGCATTGGGCGTAAAAGCAATAGGCTATGCCTCGAATGCCGCGAAATTCACCGAAACGCAACAAGTGGTCGATACGATAGTAAAAGATTTTGGGCGGATAGACATTTTAATTAACAATGCCGGCATCACGCGTGACGGGCTGCTGCTGCGCATGAGCGAGGAACAGTGGGATGCGGTAATTACCGTGAACCTGAAATCGGCGTTCAACTTCACGCGCGCCGTAGCGCCGGTGATGGTGCGCCAGCGGTCGGGAAGTATCGTCAACATGAGTTCCGTAGTAGGCGTATCGGGCAATGCGGCGCAAGCCAACTATGCGGCTTCCAAAGCCGGCATGATAGGGCTGGCCAAATCGGTTGCCAAAGAATTGGGGTCGCGCGGTATCCGTTGCAATGCCATTGCGCCGGGCTTCATCATCACCGAAATGACGCACCAACTGTCCGATGAAATTCGCGAAAAATGGATGGAAACAATTCCCCTGCGCCGCGGCGGTACGCCGGAAGATGTGGCAAATGTCGCACTCTTCCTTGCCTCCGACCTCTCGGCATACGTCAGCGGACAGGTAATACCCGTCTGCGGCGGAATGAACGCTTGAGGAATTTACAGATTTACAGATTTACGGATTTACAGATTTGGCTGACGCCACGAACAGTGAACAGTGAACAGTGAATAGTGAATAGTGAACAATAGGCTGACGCGCCAGCCCATCAGAAATTAGAAATCAAAAATTAGAAATCAGAAATCAAAAATTAGAAATAATGAAAAGACTTACGACTATATTCGTCCTTTTGCTGTGGGCGGTGGCAGCAACGGCGGCAGATGATTATCGCGTGGTATCGCTGCAGGTGTTAAAGCCGGCCCGGCAACCGGTGGAATTTACGGGTCGTACGCCGGCTATCTACGCCATGCTGTATGTTACGGATACCAACGGCGAGCGGCATACTTTCCGCAACGATAGCCTGCATACCGTTGAAGCGGCCATCGGTATCAAGGAAACGCTGGAGGAATTTGAAGCGCTGGCCGACTATGACGTGCCGGTATATAATTTTTACGCCTTTTGCGCAGACACAACCGCCTGTGCCGACCACATCGAAGTCATCACGGATAACGATTTGCTCATCCTCGTAAAAAATATTACCGTAACGCCGTTCCAGCAAGTCGAGCGGCGTTATACGGACAGTTACGGCGACTATTTTTATGCAGGAAGTTATGCGGTTTACACGGCCGCCTTTGCAGTGTACGACACGATTACCCATACCTATTCCCATACGGAAACCCTGTCGGATACGCTGATGTGGGACAAAAACACCCTGAATACGGAACAGGCGCTGGCCGAACTGCCCTCGACTGCGGAAGCCGCACAATTCGCCGCTGCCGAAGCAGGGAAATTATATGCCCGCCGGTTAGCGCCCTATTGGCTCACGGTACAACGTTTCTTCTTCGTGCCGTCCTATAAGGATTTGCAACAGGCGGCGACCCACGCTGAAAACTCCGAATGGAATGAAGCCATGAAAATCTGGGAACAGTATGCCGGACACAATAACCGCAAAACCGCTGCACAATCGGCATTCAATATGGCGCTGGCGTGCGAAGTCAATGGCGACTATGAACTCGCGCTGGAATGGTTGCAGTATGCCGAAAAATTATATCCTGTCAAAGAAATTGCCGGATACCGTACTATCCTTCAACGGCGGCTCAACGAAAGCGCGAATTTGGAAAAACAGTTGCAGGATTTATAAAAATTCAATACCTTTGCAGCCCTTTTATTGCCTCCTTAGCTCAGCGGTAGAGCAGCTCATTCGTAATGAGCAGGTCGTCGGTTCAAATCCGATGGGAGGCTCGGAGAATTAGGAATTAGAAATTAGAAATTAGGAATTAAGAATCAGGAATTAAAGAGGCTTTGCGGGATGCAGAGCTTTTTTTAATGTAAGGGAATACGGATTTATAGATTTACAGATTTACAGATTTGGCTGACGCCACGAACAGTGAACAGTGAATAGTGAACAGTGTGCCGGCGCCAGCCCTATTCAAAATTCAAAATTGCCGGCGCGTCAGCAAATCAGAAATTAGAAATCAGAAATTATGACTAAAAAAAACTTTCAACTTTCAACTTTCAATTTTCAATTAAAAATCCTGCTTGTCTTGCTGCTGTTCTTTTCCTGCCGTTCGCCGGAGAGGAAGGGGGAAGCGGGTTTTGAGACATACTACCAGCCCGCGCACGCCAACGGGTTTTATCTGGAAAAAAAAGACGACAACAAACTGCTGCATGTCTTCAATCCCTGGCAGGGGGCGGAAAATATGGAGTTATTATATCACCTGCGCCCGCGCGAAAGATTTCATGATACGCTGCCGGTAAATTGTATTCCGGTGCCGGTGCGGCGTGCCGTATGTTTGTCCACTTCGCACGTGGCTTTTATTGACTGCATCGGGCAAACCCCTACGATTGCCGGCGTCTCGGGCGCGGGCTACATCACCAACCCTGCTATCCTTGAACGCATAGCCGCCGGCGAAGTGCGGGATGTGGGATACGAAACGTTGCTCTCTTACGAAACCATCGTCTCCCTGCAACCTGACGTGGTCTTCGCCTACGGCATCCATGACGAAATGGCGGCCGTTACCGGCAAGCTGAACGAAATGGGCATACGGGTGGTATATTTAGCCGACTATTTGGAAGAAACCGTACTGGGAAAAGCGGAATATATGGTAGCCGTAGCGGCATTTTTCCAACAGGAAGACGCCGCTATTGACCGGTTTGCGGGCATCGTGCGCAACTACGAAGCCATCGCGGCGAAAGTACGCGCCGCCGCGCCGCCCAAAGTGATAATGAACGCCCCCTGGCGCGACACATGGTATATGCCCGGCGCAGACAACTACATGAACAAATTAATTACCGATGCCGGCGCACAAATCATCGGGTTACGCAGCGGGCGCAACAGTACGCCGCTGAGTCTGGAAAGCGCCTACATTTACGCCATGCAAGCCGCCTACTGGCTACACCCCAACGCTTACCGCACCCTGCATGAACTGGAAACCGCCGACCCCCGCTTTGCCCGCACGCCGGCATTTATGACAAAAAAAATATACAACAACACCCGCCGCCTTACGCCCGGCGGCGGCAGCGACTTCTGGGAGTCAGGAGTGGTGTATCCCGATGTGGTGTTGAAAGATTTGGTACGCATCTTTCATCCCGACATTTTTCCGGAACATGAATTAGTTTACTATGAACAATTGCTGTAAACCGCTGCCGGAAATACCCGATATCCGAATAGCCGACTATGATTATCCCCTGCCTGACGAACGCATTGCCCGGTTTCCAGCGGCACAGCGCGACCGGGCAAAACTCTTGACATACGCCGCCGGAAATATCGGACACACGGTATTTACGGAACTGCCGGCATTGCTGCCGCCCCATTCATTACTCGTATTTAACGAAACGAAAGTCATTCCGGCACGGTTGCTTTTCCGAAAAGATACCGGCGCTGTCATAGAAATATTTTGCCTGGAACCGTTATTGCCCGCCGGCTACGAAGCCTGCTTTGCCGCTACGGAATCATGCGAATGGCGCTGTCTGGCCGGCCACAGCAAGCGTTGGAAAAGCGGACGGCTATACCTTTCCTTCGGGGAATATGTCCTGTCGGCTGAATGGCTGGAAAAGCAGACCGGCAGCGTGCGGGTGCGGTTTGCGTGGAACGGAAACGCTTCGTTTGCGCAAGTTCTGGAGCAGTGCGGCCAGACCCCTCTCCCACCCTATTTGAAACGCGATGCGCTGCCGGAAGATACAGTGCGCTATCAAACGATATATGCCCGTTACAACGGCTCGGTGGCCGCGCCTACTGCCGGGCTGCACTTTTCGCCGGCCGTACTCGGCGAACTGGCGCAACGCGGCATTGCGTCCGAAACCCTGACCCTGCACGTAGGCGCGGGAACATTCCGCCCCGTTAAATCGGAAACCATTGCCGCGCATGTCATGCACGGCGAGCCGTTCACCGTCAGCCGCCGCGCACTGCAAAACATACTGGCGCATACAGGCAATATCATTGCCGTAGGAACTACCGCTACCCGCGCGCTGGAAAGCCTTTACTTTCTGGGGGTGCAATGCCTGCACGGGCAACCGCCGGAAGCAGTAGCCCAATGGGAACCCTACCGCGCCGCGTACCATGCCGCCCCGCAGGAAGCATTACAGGCGCTATTGCAATACATGGAAAATAATCAATTGGAGAACCTGCACGCCGTTACCCGACTACTCATTGCCCCGCCCTACCCTTTCAGGACAGTCAGCGGGATGGTGACCAACTTCCACCAGCCCCAAAGCACGCTGCTACTATTGGTCAGCGCATTCATCGGCGAAGACTGGCGGCGCGTATATCGCTATGCCCTGCAAAATGATTTCCGGTTTTTAAGCTACGGCGACAGCTCGTACTTAATTAAAAGTTGAAAATTGAAAATTGGGCTGGCGCGTCAGCAACTCATAATTTTTTATTTCTGATTTCTAATTTCTGATTTGCTGGCGCGCCAGCCTATTCAACATTCAAAATTCAAAATTAACGCGGAGCGGAGCGAAGTCGAGGAATCTCCTGCTACGCCCCACAGTCTGACCTAAGCTGCTTGCGTTTTGGAGCAGATTTCTCCACGCGCCCGCTCGTCCCTCGCGGGCTTGGTCGAAATGACGGCGTTGTTTAGTCGTAAGTCATAAGTCATTAGTCGTAAGTCGTAAGTCACGACAAGCGCACTGCTGCAAATTGCAACCTCAAACCTTAAACTTTAAACTTTAAACCTTAAACTTTATTCTTTATTCTTTTTTGTAAAAAGTATATCTTTTCGTATCTTTGTTATGTATCCTTAAAAATGTACGATAATGAAAACACTGACTCCCTCCCTTGTATTTGCCTATTTCATGGAGATATGCCGGGTGCCGCGCCCGTCTAAACATGAAGAAAAAATCATTGCTTACCTGCTCCGCTTTGCAGACAGCCATTGCCTGCCCGCCCGCCGGGACGAGGCCGGAAATGTATTGATAACAAAAGCGGCTACTGCCGGCATGGAAAAAAAACCGGTTGTCATACTGCAAAGCCACGTGGATATGGTTTGCGAAAAAAATGCCGGCACGGAGCATGATTTTTTCAAAGACGCCATCCAGCCTTATATTGACGGCGACTGGATAAAGGCGCGCGGTACTACGCTCGGCGCAGATTGCGGTATTGGCGTGGCGGCGCAGTTGGCCTTGCTTGCCTCCGAAGAGGTGTCGCATGGTCCGCTGGAATGCCTCTTCACGGTGGATGAAGAAACCGGCCTTTCCGGCGCTGCGGCCTTGAAGCCGGGCTTTTTGTCCGGCAATATTCTGCTGAACCTCGACTCCGAAGACGAAGGCGAATTGTTTATCGGCTGTGCCGGCGGCATAGATACGACCGCTACTTTCACCTGCCAGCCCGAACGGCCGCCGGAAGGAGCGGTTGCTTTTACCGCCGCCATCAGCGGTCTTGCCGGCGGCCATAGCGGGGACGACATCAATAAGCGCCGCGCCAATTCCAATAAACTGCTGGCTCGTTTCCTCTGGCAGGCGCAGCAGCAATGCGCCATCCGTTTAGCGCATTTTTCCGGCGGCAACCTGCACAATGCTATTCCGCGCGAAGCCGTAGCCGTATTTACGGTGGACGAAAAAGCAACCGGTGTTTTGCAACAACTGTTTGCGCAACATGCCGGCGAAATCGAGAACGAATGGAAAGCCGCAGAGCCCCACCTCGAACAGACGTTGAAAAAAACCGCATTGCCGGCGCACGTCATCGACCAGCATACGCAGCGGCATCTGCTGAATGCGCTCTACGCTTGTCCGAACGGCGTGATGGCCATGAGCCACACGATAGACAACCTTGTGGAAACATCCACCAATCTGGCATCGGTGAAATGCACGGAAGACCATAAAATCATTGTCGCAACCAGCCAGCGCAGCGCTGTCGAAAGCGCCAAGCGCGATATGGCGCGTATGGTCGAAATCGTTTTTGCGGAAGCCGGCGCAACGGTTACGCATGGCGATGGCTATCCGGGCTGGACGCCCCGTCCCGACTCGGCGATTTTACAAACAACCGTTCAGGCCTACCGCACCCTGTTCCACACAGAGCCGAAAGTAAAAGCCGTCCATGCCGGACTGGAATGCGGCCTGTTCCTCGAAAAGTACCCGCACCTGGATATGGTATCCTTTGGCCCCACCATTCGCGGCATGCACTCGCCGGACGAACGGCTGGACATAAAAAGCGTGCAAAAATTCTGGGATTTGCTGGTAGAAGTCTTGCGGAAAGTATGAGGTATGAAGTATGAAGTATGAGGTATGAGTTGGCTGGCGCCGGCGTACTTTACACATTACGCTTTACCAAATAAAAATAAAAAAATTCAAAGGCATACCCCTTTGAATTTTTAAATTTTTAAATCTTTAAATCTTTTATTGCGTTGCTTCGTCCAGAATTTTGGAATAACGTTCAAAGTCTGCCAGCATTTCGGGCGATTGTTCGCGGAAACGGTAGCAAATATTTTTCAGGAATTGCA
>JAIROQ010000176.1 GCA_031257455.1 Prevotellaceae bacterium
CACTGTTCACTGTTGGGAAAGCCCCGAAGGGGCGAAACATGAATAGCCCCGGGCAAGTGCAGCGAAGCGGAACGCAGCCCGGGGAAGCACGATGCCCCGCCCTGCACTCGCGCGGCGCACGGACATTCCACGATGCACCGGTATTGCGCCGCGCGAAAGGCAGGGAGACGCATTGTAGCCCCGCGCTTCGCACGGGGTTATTCACGTTGCGCCCCTTCGGGGCTTTTTAGTTGAAAATGGAGAGTTGAAAGTTGAAAATGGCGGCAGGCGCAGTGGCGTAAGCCAAATCTGTAAATCCGTAAATCTGTAAATTCTTTTGGCGCCAGCCCAATTAGTCACATTAGCACATTAGCACATTTCCCAATCTGTAAATGGTCACTCCAAATGATACCAAAAGGTAATGAATTGTTTTGTATCTTTGCGGTTCAATTTAACAAAAATAATGGCCAGTAAAATTCCACGAATAGAAGCCAAAGAACAAGACCCACAAGTGCGCCGGCACAATTTTGACGAAGTATGTTTGGGATATACTGCCGAAGAGGCTATGCTGGAAGCCACGCGGTGCCTGCAATGCAAAAATCCGCGATGTATTTCCGCCTGTCCGGTGAGTATTCAAATTCCGTCATTCATTGCACAGGTGGCAGGGGGAAATTTTGCCGAAGCGGCGCGTATCATTGCCGCCGACAGTAGCCTGCCCGCCGTATGCGGACGGGTATGCCCGCAGGAAACGCAATGCGAAGGCCATTGCATTCTCGGCGTAAAAAATAAGCCGGTGAACATCGGGAAACTGGAACGCTTTGTTGCCGACTACAGCCGCGAAAATAACATTGCCTTTTTGGAAAAACAGCCGGACAACGGGCATCGTGTAGCGGTTGTGGGGAGCGGGCCTGCGGGACTGGCATGCGCCGGCGACCTGGCGAAATGGGGATACGGCGTAACGGTATTTGAAGCATTGCATAAAGCCGGAGGCGTGCTGGAATACGGCATCCCGGAGTTCCGCCTGCCGAAAGTAACCGTAGTAAAATACGAAATAGACCAGTTGAAAAAGCTGGGCGTTGTCATTGAAACCAACGTTATCATTGGCCGTACGCTGACGATTGATGATTTATTCGATGAAGAAAAATTTGAGGCGGTATTCATTGCCTCAGGCGCGGGACTGCCGAAATTCATGGGCATTCCGGGCGAGAACTTGAACGGCGTGGTTTCCGCCAATGAATTCCTGACGCGCAATAACCTGATGCGGGCGCACGATACGGCTTATGACACGCCTGTTTATGTAGGTAAACGGGTAGCGGTAGTCGGCGGCGGCAATGTGGCGATGGACGCCGCCCGCTCGGCTTTGCGGCTGGGCGCAGAGGTGATGATTGTCTATCGCCGCACGGAAAACGAGCTGCCGGCGCGGATAGAAGAAGTGCATCATGCGAAAGAAGAAGGAGTCGTCTTTCACCTGCTGACCAATCCGGTGGAAATACTCGGCAATGAACAGGGATGGGTACGCGGCATGCGGTGCGTAAAAATGGCGCTCGGGGAAGCCGACAGCAGCGGTCGCCGCAGTCCGGTAGTCATTCCCGGTTCTGAATTTGAACTGGATGCCGACATGGTTATCATGTCGCTCGGCACTTCGCCAAACCCGCTGATAACAAACGCTACGAAAGGATTGGAAACAAACAGACGCCAATGTATCGTAGCGGATGAACACGGCGCGACATCCCGCAAGGGCGTATTTGCCGGCGGCGATATTGTTACCGGCGCCGCCACCGTCATTCTGGCTATGGGCGCAGGACGCAAAGCCGCCAAAGCAATAGATAAGATGTTACAAAATGTACAATGATTATTTTTTTCTATCTTTGTTAAATCTTTTATAAAACGAAGTAAAAACAATAACTATGGCAACAATAGTAGTCGATATTGACAACCGTTCGGATATAAAGAAAATGATTGATTCTTTATATTTATTCAGAGGGGTAAAAAAAGTTTCGTTAAAGGAAAATCCGAAATTTTCCGAACTGGACAAATCTATACAAGAAGCCGGATTAGGAAAAACTGTACGCTGTAAGAACGTTTCCGAATTGATGCAAAATCTCAACGCATAATTCAATTTGATTGGTTATTTTTCCTCAAAAAAACCATGAGCATTTACTTTTTACCTGTTATTTTTTATCTTTCCTTGCCGGGTACAGGGTGGCTTGTGCTTGTTTCCGTTGGGGTGGTTGGTTTGTGCGTGGCTGGATTAGCCTTGAATATACTGGTTCGCAAAAACGGAAAATTCCCCGAAACGGAAATCGCGAAAAATAAAAACATACGACAACTCGGCATCACCTGCGTGAAACAGGATGAAATAAACCGCTGGAAAAAATCCACTCAACGAAACAACACCGCCGCCGATTGCATCGATTGCACAATGTGTGCTATTAGTCGTAAGTCATAAGTTGTAAGTCGTAAGTCGAATATCGAAAAGTCGAATATCAAAAAGCCCCGTCAATGGTTTTGTGTCCCGTTTGCTGCGGCGAGTTCCATTTGCCTGTACATGGTTTGTCGGCGCATGGCCTCGTCAAAATCCACTAATGCGCCATCAAATTCGGGGCCGTCCACACAGGTGAATTTTGTTTGCCCGCCAATGTTTACGCGGCAAGCGCCACACATGCCTGTGCCGTCCACCATCAGGGTATTCAGGCTTACCACCACCGGAATGTGGTACGACTTGGCCTGCAACGCCACAAACTTCATCATAATCATCGGGCCGATAGCTATGATAGTGTCGTAGGACTGTTTTTCTTCTTCAACCAAATACTTGATAACATCGGTTACCAACCCTTTCCGGCCGGCGCTACCGTCATCGGTGGCAATGTATAAATGTCTGCAAACGGCTTGCATCTCTTCCCGGAAAATTAACAACGACTCCGTCTTTGCGCCAATGACGACATCTACCGTTGCACCCTGCCCGTGCAGCCATTTCACCTGCGGATAGACGGGCGCCGTGCCCAATCCGCCCGCTATGAAGAGCAGGCGTAACCGTTGCAGTTCGTCATTGGTTTTATGCACCAGCTCGGACGGGCATCCCAGCGGCCCGACCACATCCAGCAGGCTTTCGCCTTGTTCCTTCCGGCAAATCAGCCGGCTGGATGCACCCACGATTTGCGTAACCAGCGTAATCGTTCCCCGGGACGCATCGTAGTCGCATATCGTGAGCGGGACGCGCTCGCCGGTTTCGGTGGCGCGCACCATCACAAACTGGCCGGGCAATGCAGACCTGGCAATGCGCGGCGCTACGACATCCATCAAATAAATATCCGTTGCCAAAAAACGCTTTTCTACGATTTCGTACATGCTCTTTTCCTTTAAACTTTGATTAAATGCAAAAATTCTTCGCGCGTACGCAGGTCTTTCATGAACATACCGGTAAATGCAGACGTAGTCGTTACGGAATGCTGTTTTTGCACGCCGCGAATTTGCATGCACATGTGCGCCGCTTCAATGACCACCGCCACTCCCAGCGGATTTAACGCTTCCTGTATGCAATCGCGGATTTGGACGGTGAGCCGTTCCTGCAACTGCAGCCGGCGGGCGAAAGCCTCTACCACACGCGCTACCTTGCTTAAACCCGTGATATAACCGTTCGGGATATACGCCACATGCGCTTTGCCGTAGAATGGCAACAGGTGGTGTTCACATATTGCATACAGTTCGATATCTTTTACCAGTACAATTTGCCGGTATTCTTCTTTGAATTTCGCTGAATTGATAATGTCTATCGGGTTTTGGTGATACCCCTGCGTCAGGAAAAGCATGGCTTTGGCTACGCGTTCCGGCGTTTTCAACAGTCCTTCGCGACCGGCGTCTTCGCCGAGCAACGATAAGATGGCCTTATAATGTTTCTTCAATGCCTCCACCGTTTCGGGGGGATATTGTTCTTTTTTTTCAAAACCGGCAGGTGTTGTTTCCATGTTAATGTTATTTTTTGCGCGACTGCAAAAATACAAAAAGTTTAGTTAATGCCGCCACTGCACGTCTGGCTAATGTGAAAATGTGATGATGTGATGATGTGATGATGTGATGATGTGGTAATGTGGTAATGTGGTAATGTGGTAATGTGCTAATGTGACTAATTGGGCTGACGCGCCAGCCAAATCTGTAAATCTGTAAATCCGTAAATCTGTAAATCCGTAAATTATTTTGTATCTTTGCGTGCAATAGCGTTAAAACCTGTCCAGATGAAAACAAAAACACACAAAATTCTTACCGGCGGACTGCTTGTTGTAACGGTCATCCTTTGCTTTTTCCAGATACGTTACAGTTTCTTCCGCGACAAAGGGAAAACAGTCTATCCCGAATTAAATGCGCTGGCAGATAGCGTGCGTCTGCAATATGTTCCCGACCGGCGCGATAATGTGTATGAAATAAAGGTCGTCAAATATGACGGGCTGCCGGTGGTCAAAGGCATCACATCCGTTGCGGAAGCAAAAGCCGCGTTGATGGAGCGCATCCGCAAAATCCAGGCAAAGGCGGTGGACAGCGTGGTCGTATTGCCCGCAGCGGCGGTGGGCGAGAAGGTATATGGCGTCATCAATGTGTCTGTGGCCGATACGCGCACCGGAGCGGACTATTCCGCTGAAATGGCGACACAGTTGCTGCTGGGCGCGCCGGTGGAAATCCTGCAACCCGCCGGTTACTGGTGGCGGATAAAAAGTATCGAAAAATACGTGGCATGGATAACCGGCAGTTCGCTGGTGCGCATGACCCGAAAAGAATTTAATCAATGGACGTCCGCCCCGAAGATTATTTTCACCGATGCCTGCGGCTTTGCTTACGAAACGCCCAATGAACAACAGCAGCGCGTTTCCGATTTGGTCTTCGGCAACCAGCTGAAATACGAAGGCGAGAGCGGCAACTACTACAAAACGTCTTATCCGGACGGGCGCACAGCATACGTCCCGAAACGCCAGAGCAAGCGCTATGAGGACTGGCTGACTTCCCTCCGCCTGACGGAAGAAAGCATCGTAGAGCAGGCACTGATGCTGAAAGGCATTCCCTACGTATGGGGCGGCACGTCCGTAAAAGGAATGGATTGCAGCGGATTTAGCAAAACAGTATATCAGATGCACGGTATTATCCTGCGGCGGGACGCCTCGCAGCAAGCCCTGACAGGGATTCCGGTAGATATCAGCAATGGCTATGACAACCTCCGTCCGGGCGATTTGCTCTTCTTCGGCAAAAAAGCATCCGGCGGGAAGAAAGAACGTGTACGGCATGTAGCGATATACAAAGGCAACAAAGAATTTATCCACGCCGCCGGATATATCACCATTAACAGCCTCGACCCCGCCAGCCCTGTCTATGATGAAGGCAATACCCGCGAATTTATACGGGCTGCAAGAATTATCGGCGCAGTGGGTACGGAGGGGATTGGGCAGATGCAGTAGGCAGTGGGCAGTAGCAGTAGGCAGTAGCAGTAGGCAGTTTACAGTAGGCAGTAAGCAGTAGGCGGGAAAATAACAATAACTCATAATTCATAACTCTTATATAATAAAAGGAAAAATAGACCCGCTAAAATAATTGAATGATGTACTTAGGAATTACAGCTGTTAGCCCCCTTGATAATTATATGTTGTGCCTGACATTTGAAAACGGTGAACAACGCTGGTTTGATATGAAACCGTATTTAGATTATGGCGTCTTTCGCACATTGAAACAACCGGAGATGTTCAAAACCGTGAGAGTATATCTTGATACCATTGCTTGGGACAATGAAATTGATTTAGACCCGGAAATTTTATATCCGAATAGCAGTAGCAGTTTACAGTAGGCAGTAGGCAGTCGCAGTAGGCAGTAGGGCTGTCGCCAAATCAACAAATCAACAAATCAACAAATCAACAAATCAACAAATATGAAAAGACGGAATTTCTTACGGACAGTCGCCCTGACATCTTTGGGCGCAGGCGTGGCCACCGCTTCGCCGTTTACATTATTCGCGCAAAAAAGCGCCGGCAAAACTGCATCAGGGAAAAAACTGAAACTTAGTTACCGTCCCTATGATTTACAACTGCGGCATGTGTTTACTATCGCTAATTCTTCCCGCACCACCACGCCGGTGGTGCTTACGGAAATCGAATACGATGGCGTCACCGGCTATGGGGAAGCGTCCCTGCCGCCCTATCTGGGCGAAACGCAGTCATCGGTAATGGACTTTTTGAAAAAAGTAAACCTCGACCAGTTTGCCGGTCCGTTCGAGTTGGAAGACATCCTTTCCTATGTAGATAAAATCGCCGAAAACAATACGGCCGCCAAAGCATCCATCGACATTGCCCTGCACGACCTGACAGGGAAAATCATGGGACAGCCATGGCATAAAATCTGGGGACTGGATAAGTCAAAAGCGCCTTCCACGACTTTCACTATCGGTATCGATACGGCGGAAGTCGTAAAACAAAAAACCCGCGAAGCCGCCCCGCTCTACAATATATTAAAAGTAAAACTCGGCCGCGACAACGACAAGGAAATGATTGAAGCTATTCGCAGCATCACCGACAAACCGATTGCCATTGACGCCAATCAGGGGTGGCGTGACAAGCACTATGCCCTCGACATGATACACTGGCTGAAAGAACGCGGTATCGTGATGATAGAGCAGCCCCTGTCGAAACACCGCCTAGACGATAATGCATGGGTTACCGAACGCAGCCCCCTGCCGGTATTTGCAGACGAATCGTTTCAGCGGCTGACGGACGTCCGGAAACTGGAAGGCGCATTCACCGGCGTAAACATTAAATTGATGAAATGTACCGGCATGCGCGAAGCATGGAAAATACTGACCGTTGCCCGCGCCGCCGGCATGGATGTAATGGTCGGCTGCATGACCGAAACCTCGTGCGCTATTTCTGCCGCCGCACAACTGTCGCCCGCAGTCGACTGGGCAGACCTTGACGGAAACCTGCTTATCAGTAACGACATTTATCAGGGCGTGACCGTCATCAACGGCAAACTCACCCTCAACGACCTTCCGGGAATCGGAATCAAAAGGATTTAGGGATTGGGGGATTTACAGATTTACAGATTTACAGATTTACGGATTTGGCTTGCGCCTTTTAATTTTGAGTTTTGAATTTTGAATGGCTTGCGCCACGGCGCTTGCCGCGACTTACGACTTACAACTTACAACTTACGACTAAAAGTCATTTTCCACTCTCCACTCTCCACTAAATAGTATGTTGCAGCCCTGCAAAGGGGTTTTGCGCACGCGCAAAAGCGTCCTGCAACTTGCACGGGGGTTTTGCGCACGCGCAAAAGCCTTTCGGCAGACAAATTGTCAGCTTCGGCGTTTAAATGATGATAAATTGTCTGTTGATTTGTTGATTTGTTGAACTGTTGAATTGTTGAACTGTTTATTGGCTGACGCGTCAGCAAATCAGAAATTAGAAATCAGAAATTAGAAATCAGAAATCAGAACAGCGCCAGCAGGTCGTCCAATTTTGCGCGGATTTCGGCGGTGCATAAGTTGCCGATACTGCCTTTGTGGGTGTGGGCAACGGTTTTGTCGGGAGTAAATTTATTTTCCGCCACTGATTGCCCTACTTTTTTATAGGCTTCGCGGAAAGGCTCGCCGGCCAGCACGCGGCGGTTCACTTCTTCCACCGTAAAGAGGTAATCATATTTCGCATCCTGCAAAATATGTTTGTTCACCGTAATATTTTCCAGCATAAATACGGTAATATCCAGCATCGCGTGCAGCGTGTCGATGGCGGGGAAAAGGATTTCTTTCAACAGTTGGTTGTCGCGGTGGTAGCCGTGCGGCAGGTTGGTCAGCAGCAGGGTAATTTCATTCGGCACGCTTTGCAGCCTGTTGGCTTTGGCACGTATGAGTTCCCATACATCGGGGTTTTTCTTGTGCGGCATGATGCTCGAGCCGGTTACCAGCCGGTCGGGGAAGGAAATGAAACCGTAATTCTGCGAGAGGTACATTATACAGTCGGCGGCCAGTTTGTTCAGTGTCGCGGCAATGGCTGCCAATGCCTGCGCTACGGCTTTTTCGCTTTTACCGCGGCTCATTTGCGCGGCAATGACGTTATAATTCATATACCGGAATCCCAGTCCGGCAGTAGTTGCGTCCCTGTCCAGCGGAAACGAATTACCATAGCCGGCGGCCGAGCCGAGCGGGTTCTGGTTTACCACGTGGAAAGCCGCCAGAAGGATATACAGGTCATCAATCAACGTTTCGGCATACGCGCCGAACCACAAGCCGAACGAGGAAGGCATCGCTATCTGCCCGTGCGTGTAGCCCGGCAGCAGCGTATCCTTATGTGTTTCGCTCAACTGTTGCAGCCGGTCAAACAGCAGCACGGTTTTATCTTTCAACCGTCCTGTTTCTTCTTTGAGGTAAAGTTTTATATCCGCCAGCACCTGGTCATTGCGCGAGCGGCCGGAGTGGATTTTCTTTCCCGCTTCGCCGATGCGCTTGGTCAGCGTGAGTTCTATCTGCGAGTGAATATCCTCTACGCCGTCTTCAATCACCAATGTGCCGGCGGCCGCTTCGGCGGACAGTTTTTCCAGCTCTGCACACAGCAGCCGGGCTTCCGGCGCAGAGAGCAGGCCGATTTGGGCTAACATCTTAACATGCGCCAGCGAACCGAGCAGGTCATATTTTGCCAATCGTAAATCGTATTTCCGGTCATCGCCGACAGTAAATCCCGCAACTAATGCGTCTGCGGTAATGCCTTTATTCCAAAGAGTACTCATAAGAATTGTGGGGTTAGAGTAGTTAATGTAGTTAGAGGAGTTAGGGTAGTTCGCTTTACGCTTCATACCTGAAATTAGAAATAAAATTTATGTACCCGTCTATTCCCTGTGCTATTTCGTGGAGATATACAAATTCATC
>JAIROQ010000006.1 GCA_031257455.1 Prevotellaceae bacterium
ATGGACATAGGAATTTCGTGCCAAATTAATCATTTTACGTTTTCATTGCCCTTGGCGGTCAATTTTTTAAGAACTTTTTTTTGCGCAACCAGCAGGTAAATTTTAACTGGTTTTTTTTAGTTGAAAATGGAGAGTGGAAAATGTTTTTTAGGTATGAGGTATGAGGTATGAATTATGAGTTGCGACAAGCGCAGTGGCGTCAGCCCAATTAGTCACATTAGCAAATTAGCAAATTAGCAAATTAATTAGTCACATTAGCACATTTTCTCCGGCGTCAGCCAAAATAGTCAATTGTCAATAATTAAATAGTCAATTCCAAGGTACGGGACGAACAGAAACTGTCCCATCGTCCTATTAGGGACGGAATGTTGGTAGAAGCATCGAGTATCGAAAAATCGAAAATCGCACATCGAGTATCGAAATTTTTCGTACATTTGTACACAAAATTTCACAAAATGACAAAAAACCTGCGCATCCTTTTAAAATTAAGCGGCGAAAGCCTGATGGGAAACGATACTTACGGCATCAATACGGACGTATTATCGCAGTATGCTACCGACATCAAATTCGCTATGGATAACGGCGCACAAATAGGCATCGTGATTGGCGGCGGCAATATTTTCCGCGGTCTGGGCGGCGTAAACAAAGGGTTCGACCGCGTGAAAGGCGACCAGATGGGGATGTTGGCCACCGTCATCAACAGCCTTGCCCTGCAAAATGCATTGCAGCGTGCCGGCGCAAATGCGGTAGTACTTACGGCTATCGGCATGGAGCCTATCGGCGAACGCTATACGAAAGAAAAAGCCACCGGCTACCTGCAATGCGGCACGGCGGTGATTATGGCCTGCGGCACAGGCAACCCGTTTTTCACGACAGATACCGGCGCGGCATTGCGTGCGGTGGAAATAGAAGCCGGGCTACTCCTGAAAGGCACACGCGTGGACGGCGTATATACGGCCGACCCCGAAAAAGACCCGGCGGCAAAAAAATACGCTGCATTGACATTTGACGAAGCCTATAAAAATAATCTGCGCATCATGGACCTCACGGCATTTACGCTCTGCAGCGAAAACAAACTGCCGGTAGTCGTCTTCGACATGAATACCAAAGGAAATTTACTCCGCATAGTGAAAGGCGAAAATATCGGAACGATTATTCAGAGTTATGAAGTATGAAGTATGAGTTATGAGTTGGCTTGCGCCGGTGCACTTGCCGCAACCTACAACTTACAACTTTCGACTAAACAGTTCAACAACTCAACAAATAAACAACTAAACAATTCAACAGTTCAACAACTAAACAAATAAACAACTAAACAAATAAACAAACAAAATATGGATATTTCAAAAGCAAAAGAAGTGGTAGAAGCCGCTAAAGAAAAAATGCAAAAAGCGATAGACCATCTGGAGATGGAATTGCTTACTGTCCGTGCGGGGAAAGCCAATCCGGCGATGTTGAACCAAATCATGGTGGATTACTACGGCTCGCCCACGCCGTTGTTGCAAGTGTCAGGCATCACTACGCCGGATGCGCGTACAATACTTATCCAGCCATGGGAAAAAACGATGATTGCACCGATTGAAAAAGCCATCCTTGCCGCCAATATCGGATTTAATCCGCAGAATAATGGCGAGCATATTCGCATCAACGTGCCGCCGCTCACGGAAGAACGCCGTAAAGAACTGGTGAAACAAACAAAAAACGAATGTGAAAATGCGCGTATCAGCATCCGCAATGCGCGGCGGGACGCGGTGGAACACGTGAAAAAGCTGCAAAAAGACGGACTGCCCGAAGATGTGGAAAAAGACACGGAAGCCGATTTGCAAAAACAAACCGATGCTTTTGGTAAAAAAGTAGAGGAACTGTTCACCAAAAAAGAAAAGGAAATCATGACGGTATGAGTGAACAGTGAATAATGAATAGTGACAATAATAAAAAAGGGGCGCTGAAAGAGAAATCGTATGCCTTTGCGTTACGGATAATAAAAGCGCATAAATACCTTGCTAAGTAAAAAATCAAAATGAATAAAGACTATAGTCATATTCAGAATTCAAAACTAAAACCGACTGTCCGCCGTTCACTGTTCACTGCCTACTGTTCACTGCTCACTATTCTCTGCCTACTGTTCACTGCCTACTGCTTACTGTCCTCTTTCACGGCGCAGGCGCAGTATTATAATACCGGCACGGAATCCGCCGCCATACGGTGGCGGCAAATCAAGACTGAACGTTTTACCGTCATTTACCCGCAAGGTGTGGATTCGCTGGCGCAGCGTTACGCATGGCTGTTCGACCGGTCGTACCGGCACATTGCCGAACCGTTGCGCACCGGATTGTCGCGCACGCCGGTGGTGCTGCATCCGTACAATCTTAACAGCAACGGCGTGGTGGTGTGGGCGCCGAAACGCATGGAACTGATCACTACTCCCGCCACATCGGGCTACGCGCAAATGTGGGACAAGCAACTGGTCGCACACGAAACGCGTCATGTAGCCCAAATGAATAAACTGCACAGCGGCGTTTTCAAATACCTTCATTTCCTCATCGGCGAACAGTCGGAGGGCGCGGGCGCGGGGATTTACCTTGCCCAATGGTTTCTGGAAGGGGACGCGGTGGTATCGGAAACGGCTGTGTCGCGCACCGGACGGGGGCGACAACCGGAATTCCTGATGCCTGTAAAAGCATACCTGTACAATGGTACGAAATTTTCATGGGATACGTGGAACATGGGGTCGTACCGTTACAATGTGCCCAACGAATACCAGATGGGCTACCTGCTGGCGTCTTATACTTACCGGCAGGCGGGAAAACATATTTTTGGCGATATGCTGCATTACATCACGCATTATCCGTTGCGTATTCCGCCACCCATGCGCGGACTGCTGAAATACGGCGGAATGTCCGAGCAGGAATTTTTCCGGGATGCGCTGGCTTACCAGACGGCACAATGGATGCAGGAAGATTCGGCAAGAACCGTTGACCGGAATATCCGGCAATTCGCCTTCCCGGAAAAAGAAACCTACCGTTCGTATCGCTCGGCAGTGGCGGCGGATACGCATTCGGTGATAGCCTTGCGCACCGATTTGGTAAAACCGCGCCGGCTGGTTTCCATTGACAGCAGCGGGAATGAAACGTTTCTAAGATATGCCGGTCAAATCAACAGCGCGATAAAAAAACAGGGCAATAAATTATACTGGACGTCCACATTGCCGCACGAACGCTGGGAACAGGTCTCCTTTTCCGTCTTGCAATCGTATGACCGGACGACTAAAAAAACAGCTACACTGACGCACCGCACGCGCTATTTTTCCCCCGCGCCATCGCCGGACGGCGATTGGGTGGCTGTGGTAGAAAATAATGCGCAGGGCGAAAACTTTCTGGTAATCCTTGACCTATATAATTACCAGCCGCCGCAACGTTTTGCGCTTCCGGCCGGCTATGTATTGAAAGAACTTGCCTGGTCGCAGGACGCCGGAACCATTTACTGCACGGCGCTTACCGATGAAGGTATCGGCATTTGGCAATTCGAGGTGGCGCGGAAACAATGGGAACAGTTGCTTCCCTGCGGCGTTGCCGGCGTCAACCATCCGGCTACCTGCGGCGATTATATTTTGTTTGAAAGCGGCTACGATGGAGTGAATAATATTTATGCCCTGCATACGCGTTCGCGAAAAATCTTTCAGGTAACCCATGCGCCCTTCGGCGCATTCGACCCCGCCGTGTCGGCAGACAGTACGGCATTACTGTTTTCCAACTATATTCCCGCCGGCTATACGATTGCTTCGATGCCGCTGGATGAAACGGCATGGGAAGAAACCGCCTTTGCCACCCCCAAGCGTTTTGCGCTCGCCGATGAAGTTACGGCGCAGACCGGCTTCAATATCGACACGCTACGTATTCCGCCGCAACCGGTGTATGAAAGTAAACGCTACAGCCGATGGGCGCACCTGTTCCGCTTCCACAGCTGGGCGCCGTTCTACTACGACCCCGATGAATTGCGGTCGGCGGCATTGGACAAAGATATTTTGCAATACATCGGATGGGGCGCTACGGCGCTTTCGCAAAATACGCT
>JAIROQ010000022.1 GCA_031257455.1 Prevotellaceae bacterium
AATCCCTACTAGATAAAACTCCTATAAATCAACTTATTATAAAATCTAATTACAAAAATGTCAAAGAGACAAATTATAACTTATTATTATTCAATTAATTTAAACGCAACACGAATGATACAAAAATACTAATTTCCCTGTAATAGTACAATACCGCAGGCTATATCTTGAGAAAAAAATTGTTTTCACACAGCCTCGTAAGCGCGGGGGTACAATGCATCCCCCTGCTTTTCGCGCGGCATACTGCCGGTGCATCGTGGAAAACCCGTGCGCCGCGCGAGTGCAGGGCGGGACATCGAGCATCCCCGAGCTGCGTTCCGCTTCGCTACACTTGCACGGGGTTATTCACGTTTCGCCCCTTCGGGGCTTTTTAGTTGAAAATGGAAAATGGAGAGTTGAAAATGTTTTTTAGTTATGAAGTATGATGTATGAATTGCTGGCGCGTCAGCTTAAATCTTTGAATTTTTAAATCTTTAAATTGGCGCAAGCCAAATCCGTAAATCTGTAAATCTGTAATTAGTCACATTAGCACATTAGTCACATTAGCACATTAAACAATCAGTCTCATCAGAAAATTTGCCCTACTCCCAAAAAATTCGTACATTCGCAAGTTCATTTCAGCAAGGAAATAGCGCATGACGAAAACAATTGCAAAAATAACAGCCAAGAAAACAAAGGCGAAAACATCCGGTAAAATGGTGGCCGTCCCGAAAACGGCGGCTGCGAAAAAAGGCGTGGTCAAAACTAAAGCCGTTCCGGGACAAACTGCACCCGCCAAAAAAACGCGGGCGGTAAAAAAAATCACCTCTGTGGATGTGATTGTGCAGGCATTGCTCGACAAGAAAGGGCAGGGGGTTGTGTCGTTGGATTTGACGCCGCTGGACGCCGCCATTTGCGACCATTTTGTGATTGCCCATGCCGATTCCGGGACGCAGGTACTGGCTATGGCCGATAATGTGGAAAAGGAAATGTACATACGCATGCAGGAAAAACCGATGCGCATACAGGGCAAAGAAAATGCTTTCTGGATTATCGTGGACTACGGAGACGTGGTGGTGCATATTTTCCAGACTACATGGCGCATGTTCTACCGCCTCGAAGAACTTTGGGCTGACGCCATACAAAAAAATTACAGTGAAAACCCGCAATAACCGACAAACGAATGAACGGAACACTACCTCCTTCCCAACAACGCCCGCAAATGCCGCGTAAAAACAATACCCCCAAAAAGGGATTAAATCCGCTGTGGATTTGGTTAGCTTTGGGAGGCATATTTATTTATTTTTGGACGTCCCATAACTCGGTCGAACCGCAGAAAGCCGAATGGCAGGAAGTGAAAGAACAGATGTTGCCGTCCAATGATGTGGAACGCCTGTCGATAGTTACCAACCAAGACCGCGTGAATGTGTATATCCGAAAAGACAGTCTGGCAAAATACAAAAACCGTTTTTCCACGTTACCGAAAGAAGGGCCGCATTTCTACTTCATCAGCCAGTCCGATTTCAACGTATTCCAGACGGTGGAAGCTGTCAACGCCGGGATGCCGGAAGAACGCAGGGTAACCATAGAAACCGAAGTACACAATAATTATTTCGCCCGCATATTGGACTGGTTGCTGTTTCCCATCCTGCTCATCGCTTTATGGTTTTTACTTTTTCGCGGGATGTCGCGCGGTATGGGCGGCGGCGGCATGGGCGGCATTTTTACGGTCGGCCGTTCCAAAGCGCAGCTGTTCGACAAGGATAATAAAAATAAAATTACATTCAAAGACGTGGCAGGCCTCGAAGAAGCCAAAGTCGAGGTAATGGAGATAGTGGACTTCCTCAAAAACCCGCGAAAATATACGGACTTGGGAGGTAAAATCCCCAAAGGCGCATTGCTTGTAGGGCCTCCGGGAACGGGAAAAACGTTGCTGGCAAAAGCGGTGGCGGGGGAAGCCGATGTGCCGTTTTTTTCCATGTCGGGTTCTGATTTTGTAGAAATGTTTGTAGGCGTAGGCGCATCGCGTGTGCGCGACCTGTTCCGGCAGGCAAAGGAAAAAGCGCCTTGCATTGTATTCATCGATGAAATTGACGCGGTAGGGCGCGCGCGCAGCAAAAACGGCGGTTTCACAGCCAATGACGAACGCGAGAATACCTTGAACCAGCTCCTCACCGAGATGGACGGCTTCGGCTCTAATAGCGGCGTGATTATCCTCGCCGCCACCAATCGCGCAGACGTGCTTGACGGCGCATTGATGCGTGCCGGCCGCTTCGACCGCCAGATCCATGTGGATTTGCCGGAACTGAAAGAACGCACCGAAATATTTAAAGTACATTTGCGCGGCCTGAAACTCATTGACGGTTTCGATTTGGATTTCCTGTCCAAGCAAACGCCCGGCTTCTCCGGCGCCGACATTGCCAACGTATGCAACGAGGCGGCATTGATTGCGGCGCGGAAAAATAAACCGACCATCGACAAGCAGGATTTTCTGGATGCCATTGACCGTATTGTGGGCGGGCTGGAACGGAAGAGCAAAATTATTTCGGCTACGGAAAAACGCACGATTGCCTTCCATGAAGCGGGACACGCCACCGTGAGCTGGTGGCTGGAACATGCCAATCCGTTGTTGAAAGTGACCATCATCCCGCGCGGGCGTGCATTGGGCGCGGCATGGTATCTGCCCGAAGAACGCCAGATTACTACTACCGAGCAGCTGCTGGACGAAATGGCCGCCACTCTCGGCGGACGCGCTGCCGAAGAATTGACGTTCGATAAAATTTCCACCGGCGCTATGAATGATTTGGAAAAAATAACCAAGCAGGCCTATGCCATGGTGGCCTATTTCGGCATGAGCGAGAAAGTCGGCAACATCAGCTATTATGACTCCACCGGACAGCATGACTACGCATTCAGGCATCCGTACAGCGAAAAAACGGCGGAATTGCTGGACGCGGAAGTGAAACGGCTGGTGGATGTATCGTACAAACGCGCAAAAGAAATTTTAATAACCCATCGCGAAGGCTTTATCCAATTGGCGGAACAGCTGCTCGAAAGAGAAGTAATCTTTGCGGAAGACTTGGAAAAAATATTCGGCAAACGCGCCACACACCCCAACACCATAACACCGTAATCATCCATGAAGAATTTGCTTACACGCACTGCCAGCGGGATTGTTTTTATAGGCATTATGGTCGGTTGCCTTTTGGGCGGCGACATTCCCTATGCCTGCCTGATGCTGTTTTTGCTGGCAGGCATGTTGTCCGAATTTTACGAATTGACGCTGGGGAAAGGAAAATGGCTGCAAAAAATCATTGGTATATTGTGTGGCGTGTCCTTGTGGGCAGCGAGTTTTTACCTGTTTAAAAACCGGTCGCCCTATTCCGACTTGTGGGGCTTCACCGGATTAGCCATGCTGTGCTTTTTCGTACTCTGGTTACTGTTGCCGGTTATCCAGCTGTTCAGGAAAGAAGAAAAACCTTTTTTGACTGCCGCCTGTGTGCTGTCGGGCGTCCTGTATATTGCCGTTCCCCTGTCGCTGGCCAATTTTCTGGGGGCGAATGACCGCCCTGTATTGTTGGGGCTGTTCATCATCCTTTGGAGCAATGACGTGGGCGCATACGTGTTCGGCATGTTGTTCGGCAAAAAAGGGAAACACAAATTATGTCCGTCCATTTCGCCGAAAAAGTCGTGGGAAGGCTTGGCCGGCGGCATCTTCATTGCGCTGGCGGCCGGTTATGCGCTGTGGACGCTGGGGTTGCTCTCTTTCGAATTAGTTCACGTCTTAGCCCTTTCCCTGCTCATAGCGGTATTCGGCGTGTTCGGCGACCTGATAGAGTCCATGCTCAAACGCAGCGCAGGGGTGAAGGATTCCGGCAAAATCATTCCGGGACACGGCGGCCTGCTCGACCGCTTTGACGCGGCATTGCTGGCATTGCCGGTGGCGTGCATGTATTGTTATTTTTTTCGCCTTATTTAATATTTCCGGCATGAAAATTCATAAAGAAGGATATAGAATTATTGTAGTATGTGCGGCTTCGGCGGCGCTTATTGCCGGCGTGCCTGCCGTGTGTTTCGGCGCCGGCTGGATTTCCGGCGTCATAACGATAGCGGTGTTGTGGGCATTTTTATTCGTATGTTACTTTTTTCGCGCTCCCTCGCGCGTGCCTGTAACCGGCGACAAGGCAGTACTGGCCGCCGCAGACGGAAAAATTGTGATTGTAGAAGAAGTCTATGAACCGGAATACTTGAAAGCCCGTTGCAGGCAGGTATCTATTTTTATGTCGATATTCAACGTGCATGCCAATTATTTCCCGGTAGGCGGGACAATAACTTATTTCCGGTATCATCCCGGAAAGTATTTGGTGGCGTGGCATCCGAAGTCATCGGAAAAAAATGAACGCACGACCGTAGTGGTCAATCACGATGGCGTGCCTGTGCTGTTCCGGCAGATAGCCGGGCTGCTGGCGCGCCGTATCGTTTGTTACGCCGAAGAAGGAATGGCCGTACAACAGGGCAGCGAAACCGGTTTTATCAAATTCGGCTCGCGGGTGGATATTTTCCTCCCGCTGGACGCGGATATTCTGGTGAAGGAAGGCGATAAAGTCAAGGCGACACAAACAGTCATTGCAAAACTGCCATGAACAAACTTGCACGATACATAATAATCGCTGCCGCAGTGGCGCTGGTTGCTTTTCTGGCATGGTATTTCAGCAACATTTTAGCCTATCTGATTATTGCCGCCGTCTTTTCCATTATCGGGAAACCGTTGATGCAGGCGTTAGCCAAAGTACGTATCAGGGAATACCGGTTGCCGCGCGTATTGTGTGCGGCAATTACCTTGATAGCTATCTGGGGCGTATTTTTTTCCATCATCTTTTTCCTGTTGCCGGCGGTGGTGAATTTAATCAACCAATTATCGCATATAGATATTCAGCAGGCGTTGCTGGATATGGAACATTCGCTGGTGGCGGTGCAGGCATGGATAGTGCAAACCATACCGGGCGTTGATGCCGGCTTTTCATTGCGCGATGCAATAGCCGGCGGGCTGACGGATTTTTTCAGCAATACGGTACTCTTGAATTTCTTCGGCTCGGTAACCAATATAATCATCGGTTTCATTGTCGGCGCATGTATCGTGTCGTTTATTACATTTTTCTTTTTGAAGGAAGAAAATTTATTTACGCAAGGCGTGCTATTGCTTTTTCCTGCAAAACATGAAGAAAATGCAGCGACAGCGCTGAATTCCGTCAATCAATTGCTTTCGCGGTATTTCATCGGGCTGTTCATTGACATGCTGTGCATGGCGACATTGGTAACGCTCGGCCTGACTTTTATAGCAGGCTTGCCGTTTCGCATCGCGGTGGTATTGGGTTCGCTTTCCGGCATCCTGAATGTGATACCGTATATCGGCAGCATTACCTCTGCACTGACCGGCATACTGATTGGCGTGTTGATGCACATCAACGGCTTGGGCGATACGTCCGATGTATGGCTGGTCGTTATTACGATGGCCTGTGTCTATATCGGTGCGCAAACGGTTGATGCGGCGGTGTTGCAACCGTTCATTTATTCCAAAAGCGTACGCACGCATCCGCTGGAAATATTTTTGGTGATACTGATTGCCGGCAGTATCGGCGGCATTCTGGGCATGCTGGTCGCTATCCCTGCCTATACGGTGGCGCGCGTATTTGCCAAGCAGTTTTTTAATCAATTCAGAGTAGTACGGAAACTAACGGAAAAAATATAAAAATGCAAATTCTTTTAACCAATGATGATGGCTATCGTGCGCCCGGTTTGGCGGCGCTGATTGAAATGATGAAGCCCTACGGACAGGTAACGGTAGTAGCGCCGGAGGATATGCAGTCGGGCATGTCGAGCGCATTAACCACCAAAATACCGGTGCGCCTGCGGAAAATCACTTCCGGAAAAGGCTTGGACGTTTACGCCTGTAGCGGAACGCCGGTTGATTGCGTAAAGCTGGCGATGAGTTGTATCCTTCCGGGAAAACCGGATTTGCTGGTTTCGGGCATCAATCACGGCATCAATGCATCGAGCGCCGTGATTTATTCCGGCACGCTGGGAGCCGCTATGGAAGGCACTTTATACGGCATTCCGTCCATTGGCTTTTCGCTGGCCGACTATGCGCAGGAACCCGATTTTGACGGTTGTAAAATGTATGGAACGAAAATAATCGACCGGGTTTTGCAATCACCCTTTGCGCCGCACGTGTTTTTGAATGTAAATTTTCCCGCCCTGCCGGCGGAAGAAATAAAAGGCGTCCGCTTGGCGCGGCAGCATAAAGGCTCGTGGATAGAAGAATTTGAAAAACGCACCGACCCGCATGGTTTCGACTATTACTGGCTCACCGGGAAATTTGTGAACCACGAACCCGCCGCCGGAGACGCAGATGAAAATTTGGTTCATGCCGGATATATTTCCATCGTCCCGCACCGCTTGGACATGACGGATTATGAAGAACTGCAACGCCTAAGAATTATGAATTATGAGTTATGAATTATGAGTTGGCTGACGCCGGCGCACCTGTCGCGACTTATGACTTACGACTAAAAAAAATCATTAAAAACTAAATGCGAGGTCAAAAGCGATTTAGCTCTTCATCGGGCATCCGATTAGCTCCTCATCGGGCATCCGATTAGCTCCTCATCGGGCGTCCGATTAGCTCCTCATCACCTATGTGAAGAGGAATTAAGAATTAGGAATTGCTGGCGCCAGCCAAATCAACAACTAAACAAATCAACAAATCAACAAATCAACAAAAAGTGTATCGCAGGCTTATTTTATTCGGCAGTATATTTGGCTACTTTGCTATTGTTTTCTGTTTCGGAAAAACGGTTTTTAGCCTTGTCCATGCCGCTATGGGCGGGGGGATAAGTCTTACCGGACTGCTCGCCATACTCTGTCACGGCTTCGCGATGGATATGTCGATGAGCGGCTACCTCGCCATCCTGCCCGGACTGGTATTGATTGCTTCGGTATGGCTTCGGCCAAAGGCCCTGGCGTGGGTGTTCAATATTTATTTCCCGGTGGTATTTTTCCTGATAGCCGTAGTAACGGTAACGGATATCATTTTATATCCGCATTGGGGATTTCATTTCGATTCTATGGTATTCCTCTACCTCCGGCAACCGGAAGAAGCATTGGCAAGCGCCACAATGGGGGAACTGTGGGGAGGTATTGCCGGTATCATTATTTTCACGGCTGTGGCATTAACCGGTTATGCGCTTATCATCCTGAAACAGGCGCGGGCATTGCGCAGGCCGCGCTCCCTTTTCCTCACGCCGGCGGTTTTATTGCTGCTCGTCTGCACGCTGTTTTTGCCGATACGGGGAAGCCTGACGACTTCTACGATGAACCCCGGCAGGGCGTTTTTCAGCGAGAATATGTTCTATAACCATGCCGCTGTAAATCCGGCTTTCAATTTTTTCTACTCCTTTGCCAAAGCGGATGATTTTGCCCTGCAGTATGCATTTTTCGATAAAGAAAAGGCAACCGCAATTTTTGACGGGCTTCACCGGCGGCCGGCCGGCGGCAATACCACGCCGTTACTGGCTACCGGCAGGCCGGATATTATCCTGTTTATCCTTGAAAGTTTTGTAGCCGACATTGCGTTGGATTCGGTGGTCGCGCCCCATATGCACCGCTTTGCGAAAGAAGGCGTCTTCTTCCCGAACTTTTATGCCAACAGTTTTCGTACCGACAAGGGCATGGTGGCGGTGATGAGCGGTTATCCGGCACACCCGACCGTGGCGCTGATGAAATATCCGCAGAAAACGGAAACCTTGCCGGCCATTTCAAAGTCGTTGAAACGGGCGGGCTATGGAAACATGACGTTCTATTACGGCGGCGATGCCGATTTCAGCAACATGCGTTCCTACATTGTCGGCGAATGCGGGATAAAAGATATTGTATCCGACCGCGATTTCCCAGCAAAAACGCGCCGGACAAAGTGGGGCGCGCCTGACGAATATCTCCTCGAACGGCTTTTCCGCGATTTGACGGAAAAGGAACAGCCTGCGCCGTTCTTCAAGCTGGCGCTGACGCTGAGCAGCCATGAACCGTTTGACGTACCGGTACACAAATTCGACCAGCCCTTCCTCAATTCCGTGCATTACACCGACAGTTGTCTGGGGCGTTTTGTTGACCGCCTGCAAGCCACTGCCGCATGGGATAACACCTTGCTTATATTCGTTGCCGACCACGGCTATGGCTACTTGCCGGAAATGAGCGGCCATGACCCGCGCCGTTTCCGTATCCCGATGATTTGGATGGGCGGCGCAGTGGCGCAGCCGCAGGTGGTCGAAGCATACGGCTCGCAAAACGACCTGGCTGCGACTTTACTTGCACAAGTAGGCGTGCAGTACGATGATTTCAAATTCAGCAAAGACCTCTTGAATGCCGGCACGCATAAATTTGCGTTCTACGCCTACGTCAATGGTTTTTCGATGACCGACACTACCGGCCGCGTGATTTACGACAATGACGCGCAAACGGCAATTTACCGGGAGGGCCACCCCGCACTCGAAGAAAAAGCCAAAGCCTTTTTCCAGATGATGTATCTTGATTTGGAAAACAGGTAGCGGAAAAGTTAAGAGTTAAGAACTAAAAGTTAAGAGTGGCTGGCACCGGAAGAAAATTTAAAATAAAAAAAAGTTTGCAGATAAAAAATAAAGTAATATATTTGCAACGTTATTGATGTTCTTTATTTATAGTGCCTGAAACTTGAGAAATTTCAACCACTAATGTATCATGCTTAATTGATAAACGTGATTTTGAATTTATGCATTAGTGGTGGGTTTCTCAAGACCTCAGGCAGTTGTAAATTAAAATTCACGTTTTCTTATTTTAGAAAATTCTACAAACACAGTAGAAATCGTGAAAAGTGGCAATGATAAAAAAATTGCAGTAGGGGATTGTTTTATAAATATCGTTTGTGTTTGTGGGTGCATATATAAAACAATCTCCAAAGCTGCAAAAAATAATAACAAATAAACAACAAAAAATTATGAGAACAAAATTCTTCTTTTTCGCAATGCTTGCAAGCGTGGCAGCAAGCGCACAAAGCCACATTAACATTGAAATGCTGAGCGCCACTTACACTGCTTCGCCGGCGGTAAAATTCTGTATATCGTGGAGCAGCGTTCCTACTGTAACTGGACAAACACACAATGCTAAAGTGTGGGTGTGGATTGATTTTTTGAAAGTCAATGCCGACAACACTACTACCGGTAACACATGGACACGGGCGGAGATTTCCGCTACGCCTGCCGTGAGTTCTTCGCCAACAAGCACGGCAGCCCTTGATGCAAGTACCAATAAAGGTTTTTGGCTGAATGGCGTTACCGGCAGTTACAGTGCAACGGTTACGGCAATGCTTACCAACATTCCGGCAAACACTAAATTCAACTGGTGCGCTTATAGTAGCGACTATCCGCCGAATGTAACGCTTGAGGAAGGCGTTTACACTTTTAAAGGGACAACCGATTTTATCGTGAGTAATCCCGCACGAACATTAGACACTAAAACAATTGCAAAAAACAATTTAACTGTCAATCCAGCCACTACGTTTACTGATGCCACAAGCTGTCCCGGTATTGGCAGCCTTTATTGCCCTTACACAGGCAGCGATTTATATATGGATGCTACCCATCTTTGCCAACAACGCACCAGCGGTGCAAAAAATTGGGAAGCATGGATAAAAGATACACGGGATAATCAACTTTATCGAATTGTGCAGATGCCAACCAATACTTGGTGGATGGCCGAAGATTTAATGTGGGATGGGAAACCCAATCCTACGGCATCAGGTTATACTATACGTGGCGTTGCCCGTAGCTGCGGCAATCATTATGGATGCGGGCGTACTTATAATAGCACAGCTACAGGCGCTGGCGCTTATTCTGGTAATGCAAATACACGACGCAACAGCGATGTGTGCCCCACAGGTTGGGTGATCCCTTCGTGTGCCGAATTCTGTCCTTATGCCACTGCTGCCGCACCCTCCCCGTACCTGGGAACCGAAGAACAAAAAGGCCCCGATACGTATGGATTGTCGCTGTGGATATGTGGCGCCACAAACTGGACCTGCGGTACCGGTGCCCTAGTTTACGTCGCTGGAGCGTCTGCTGTGGATAAATGGTATACCGCAACAGTTACCATAGGTCGGTGCGATGATAACAGTGAAGCGAACGGAAAGCGCAATGTCCGCTGCGTAAGAGATCTATAATTTGCTCAAAATAATATAACAACATGGAAGCAAAAATCACTGCTTTCCAACAACGCTATGCCCTGCTACTCTATGGGTATCATTGAATAACCTGCGCAACTATAAAACATTAAATGTTGAAATCTTTGAATGTGAAAATTTATAAATAGTACCGGATGTAGCCCCGAGCAGAATCGAACTGCTATCTAAAGTTTAGGAAACTTCTATTCTATCCGTTGAACTACGAGGCCAATTAGTACGCCCATTTGTAATACATGGCGCCCCAGGTGAAGCCGGCGCCGAAGGTGGCGATAACAATATTGTCGC
>JAIROQ010000110.1 GCA_031257455.1 Prevotellaceae bacterium
ACCGCTACCGGCGGCACACTCGGTACAGCAGCTTCCTACCAGTTCGGCACGGGCAGCACGACCCTGACGGCTACCACTGCCACTACTTATACGCTTAGCAGCGTAACGGCCACCGCTACCTACTGGGTGAAAATTGTTACCACATCTGTCTGCGCCGCGCCCGGCGGCTCGGCGACCCGCGCCATTACGGTATATGACCTGCCCACTATCTCCACCCATCCGGCAGCTACTGCTACGTGTGCAAACGGTACGGTGAAATTGACCGTAGCGGCCAACAACGCCACTGCCTACCAGTGGCGGAAAGACGGCGTTGATGTGAGCGAAGGCAGCAATTACAACACGGCCACCTACACCACCGCCACCCTCACGGCCACCGCTACCTACTCGGTAGTAGTAACCAACGGGATGGACGCCTGCTCTACCACGTCCGACAATGCAGTGGTTACGGTGCATAAACTGCCTACCATAACCCTTGCTTCCGGCAGTTCCGCCCAGACGGTTACTTATGGCAATGCCATGACCCAGATAAAGTACAACGCCGCCAATGCCACGGGCGATACGGTTACCGGATTGCCGACCGGCGTGTCCGGCGCATGGGCTTCCAATGTATATACCATTAGCGGTACGGCCACAGGCAGCGGTACGTACAGTTATACGGTTACGACAACCAACGGTAACGGTTGTACCAATGCGAAGGCCACCGGGAACATCACCGTTCTGCTGCCTGCCGTTTGCGTTCCAAAGACCTTGACATTAGGAACGGTTGGTCGTACCAATTCCAATACCTATAAGCGTAACGGTATAACTGTGGCAGCGCCGGTAACTGCTTCCTATTGCGACAAAGCAACGTATGCCGGCGGTTCCTCCGGCGCTTATCAGGTCGATTGCCGCAACAATACAACCACCGACTTAGGCCACTTATTCTCCTGGTGCTTGGTAGTGCAGTATGCCGACAAATTGTGTCCGTCACCTTGGCGTGTGCCCTCCCGTAATGACTTTTGCAATTATGCAGGACTTGGAAACGAGTGTACAGGTAATACATCGGTCATCCGCTACGGCATGGAGGGCTGGCTGCACGGAGGCTACAGCACACGCGAGGGTGAGCTCAACCGCCAGGATTCATACGGCTACTATTGGAGCGCGACTGAGGCCGATTCAGACCGCAGATACAGCCTACAATTAGAGGGCAGTACCACCTCTCCGGCAACACTATACAACATCGGCTACGGGTTCTCGTTGCGTTGCGTCCGGTAGTCGCAGGAACTTCTTAAGTTTTAAATTTTAATTATTGCCGGCGAAAGGTAGAGAGTGGGCAGTAAAGCGGCCGCGTGCTTTCAGGCACTTGGGGTTTCCTCGCGCAACCATTGAAATTTCAGGTTTCAGGTTTAAAGTTTAAAGTTTCAGGTTGGCTTGCGCCATTGTCCGTAGGACAAACATAGCAATAGAAAAAGGCATCCATCACACCAGCTTGTCCGTAGGACATGCATCCCCCATGGGGAAAAAGACATTTGGGAGGCTTTGTTCTATTGATATTGTTTCCCTACGGGAAACCCGGCTTTTTAGGTATGAGTTATGAGTCGCGGCAAGCGCAAATTAATGGTTAGTGATTAATGGTTAATGGTTAATTGCGGCGGGCGCAGTGGCGCAAGCCAATCTGTAAATCTTTAAATCCGTAAATCTTTAAATGGTCACTCCTAACTCCCCCTGCGGGGAAAAAAAATTGCGTACCTTTGTACGGTGAAACGCAAAAAATTTAATAAAAATAGTATAATTATGAAAAAAACAGTAACAGTTATCAGTGCATTGATTATGGCAACGGCCGGTTGTACGTCCGTGCCGGCCGGGTATGTTGTACAGGGAACTATCGCGGGAATGGATACCGGGAAAATTATCCTTACCAACGAATCGTCTCTTTACCCGTTGTCCGATACGGCGGAATTGAAAGGCGGGAAATTTACCTTTACGGGAACGGTTACTTCGCCGGAAAATGTTTCCCTCTATGTGAACGGCGGCGAAGACGGAGCGATAACTCTTTTTCTGGTAAACGGCGTCATTACGGTCGAAGGCGATATTGCCGCACTGCCGGAGGCGAAAATTACCGGGCCGCAGGTGGTCATGGATGCGCAAGCCCTGTTGAGGCTGGGCGATTCGCTTGTGAATGCCGCGCGTCCGTCCTATCCGCCGGATTTTTTCGACCTGCTGGAAGACGAACAGGCGCCTGCCAAATTGAAAGCGGAACGGCAAGCCCTGTATGAACAGGCGCTGGAACAAATCATGGCCGCCGGCGAAAAAACGCGGGAACTGTATAAGGCCTATGCACGGAAAAACCCTTATTCACCGCTGACCGTATGGTTCATCGCCAACAGCATTACGACACATTCGCTGGACGAACTCGCGTCCCTGTCCGACTCGTTGCAACAGCAACCGGATTTGCAGGGCAACCGTTATCTGGCGCAGATAGTGGAATACGTAACCAATGCACGGGGTATTGAAGTCGGGAAAATCGTGCCGGATTTCACGCAGGCCGCACCGGACGGCGCTCCGTTGACGTTTTCTTCCGTTTACAAAAAAAATAAATTGACGATGATTGATTTCTGGGCGTCCTGGTGCGGCCCGTGCCGGCGGTTTAATCCCGCGCTGGTGAAGATTTATAACCGGTATCACGCAAAAGGCTTTGAAATTGTAGCCGTGTCGTGCGACAAGAAAAAGGACGAATGGCTGAAAGCCATTGCCGGCGATAACCTGACGTGGTATCATGTATCCGACCTGCAGGGCTGGAATAATGCGGTGGCAAAGCAATTCAATATCCTGTCGATTCCGCAAAACGTGTTTGTGGACGCCGATGGCGTCATTGTGGCCAAGCAGGTAGACGAAGAAGCATTGGAAAATTTCCTCAAAAAACAACTGAACTAAACCCGCATGACCTCCGAAGAACTGTTCAAAAACCTGATTGCACACGCCAAAGAATATGGATTTATTTTCCCGTCCAGCGAGATTTATGACGGGCTGAGCGCCGTATATGACTACGGGCAAATGGGCGTGGAGCTGAAAAACAATATCAAGAATTATTGGTGGAATGCGATGGTGCGCCAGCACGACAATATTGTCGGCATCGACAGCGCCATTTTCATGCACCCGCGTATTTGGGAAGCATCGGGGCATGTAGGCGCATTCAACGACCCGCTGATTGATAACCGCGACAGCAAAAAACGCTACCGCGCGGACGTGCTGCTCGAAGAACATATCGCCAAAATCGAAGATAAAATCACGAAAGAGGTTGAAAAAGGACGCAAGAAATTCGGCGGGGCATTCGATGAGGCGCAGTTCCGCGCGACCCATCCTAATGTACTGCGTAATGCCGCCAAAGCCGCCGAAATACGGGAAAATATGAACGCCGCGCTCAACGCCAACGACCTCGATGTATTGAAGCAATTGATTATCGACTGTGAAATCGTATGCCCCGTGTCGGGCAGCCGCAACTGGACGGACGTGCGCCAATTCAACCTCATGTTCAGTACGCAGCTTGGCAGCGTGAGCGATGAAGCGGGCGTGATTTACCTGCGTCCCGAAACGGCGCAGGGCATTTTCGTGAACTTTTTGAACGTGCAAAAAACCGGCCGTATGAAAATCCCGTTCGGCATCGCCCAAATCGGGAAAGCCTTCCGCAACGAAATAGTGGCGCGGCAATTCATCTTCCGTATGCGGGAATTTGAGCAGATGGAAATGCAGTTTTTTGTGCGTCCGGGCGAAGAAATGAAATGGTACGAATACTGGAAAAACGAACGGCTGCGCTGGCATCAGTCGCTCGGGCTGGGCAACGAGAAATACCGGTTTCATGACCATGAAAAGCTGGCGCACTACGCCAATGCCGCCGCCGACATCGAGTTTAATTTCCCGTTCGGCTTCAAGGAACTCGAAGGCATCCACTCGCGCACCGACTTTGATTTAAGCCGCCACCAGGAATTTTCGGGACGGAAACAACAATATTTCGACTCCGAAACCAACGAAAACTACGTGCCTTACGTGATAGAAACGTCTATCGGGTTAGACCGTACGTTTCTGGCGGTACTTTCGGCAGCCTACTGTGAAGAGCAGCTGGCGAACGGCGAAGAACGGGTGGTGTTGCGTATTCCGCCGGTGTTAGCGCCGGTGAAACTGGCGGTACTGCCGTTGGTGAAGAAAGACGGATTGCCCGAAAAAGCGCGGGAAATACTGCAAACCCTGCGTTCCGACTTCAATTGCCAGTATGACGAAAAAGACAGCATCGGCAAACGTTACCGCCGGCAGGATGCTATCGGCACGCCCTTCTGCATCACCATTGACCACCAGACGCTGGAAGATAACCGGGTTACCATCCGCTACCGCGATACGATGCAACAAGACCGCCTGCCCGTTGCGGAGGTGGCAGTAGCAGTAGGCAGTTTTCAGTAGGCAGTAGCAGTAGGTAGTATATTGTCCCAGCCTCTGAACCAACATTGGTTTAGCCCCTGAATGAGAATGGAAAATGGTGACAAGCGCAATTTAGTTGAGAGTTGAAAGTGCCTTGTCCATAGTGGCGTCAGCACTGCCTACTGCTACTGTAAACGGCCTACTGCTATTTTAACCCATTACGAAGTTATTTTTGAACGCGGCGGAAAAATAGTACTGCTGAAATCAACCGCCATGAGCGAAATGGAAGTGGTCGAAGAAGCGGAAACGCCACAGGACAACGTACCGAAACTGACGCTGGAAGAAGTCGAGAATGTGTTGACGCTGATTTTAGACCGCTACAACGGGCTGGAAGAAGAGGTCGAACTGGGCGACCGCTGGCAGGGCGGCATGCTCATTCTGAAACCCGGCAACGACTCGCAGCCCAAAGAAATTCCGGTGGAAGTGTTTTTCCACAAAATAGTGATGCTGCGCGACCGCCTGCGAGTACTGGAACAAAATATCAACAGCCACAAAAAACTCACAGACGAAGATAAAGTCGGCCTGCAACAATACATTTCCCGCATTTACGGCAGCCTGACGACTTTTAATATACTGTTCAAAAACAAAAAGGCGCACTTCGTTGGCGCCGGCATTAGTTCTTAACTCTTAGTTCTTCTACCGGAACAACGCCACCAAGAGCAAATGCAACCACAGCGCTCCGTTTTCATGCGCTGAGATTTGCAG
>JAIROQ010000145.1 GCA_031257455.1 Prevotellaceae bacterium
GCACTGCGGCCGTGGGCTTAAATTACCGACAATACGGCTTCCAGGTGCGTTGCGTTCTGGATACGCCGTAAATTGTTAAATTTTAAGATTAAATATAAATGAAAGACAACATAAAAATAGTGCGGGAAGGACAAGGCTTCGAGAGTTATGAGTTAAGAGTTATGAGGTATGAGTTGCTGGCGCGTCAGCAAATTAGAAATTAGAAATCAGAAATTAGCAGTATAAAATGAAAAAAGAACGCCCCCCGCCGGAAAAAGACCGTTCTTTTTTAGAAAAAGACCGTTCTTTTTTGGAAAAAGACCATTCTTAAACAAAAAGAAAAACTAAATAAACATATTAAAAATAAACAAATTAAAACCTTAAAACTATGTCAACAGACAAAGACTGGTTGCCCGGCAACCACGAAATCCTGTACAAACAGGTAACTCAAACACAAATTTATTTAGGCGTACCGGCCAACCGTACCCGCATGGGCCTTGCCGCAGACACCCCGCTGGGGCAATGGTTCGATACGGTATTTGCAAACGCCTTTATAAGGTATGACTCCGCCCATGCACTGTGGGCAGACGAAGCACACCGCACGCCGCTTGTTACTACCGAATTTATGGAAGCGGAAAAGGCATTAAAACCGCTGTACAGGCAACTCTACACCGGGTTTTTGAAAGATAACCCTTTGGTAACCGATGTAGACCTGCAAGGCATGGGCTTGCCGAAACGCTCCGGCGGCAGCCACCAGCATCATCCCGTGCCTACTACCTTTGTAGAAGCATTTGTGATATTGGTGGGCGTAGGTATCATAGAAGTTCATTTCCACGAGCAGGGCGCGGAAAAGAAGAGCAAGCCTTTTGGTGTGCAGGGAGCGGAAATGATATGGGCAGTCCTCCACGAGCCGCCCGCGAGCCACGAGGAACTCACCCATTCTTCATTCGACACGCACACGCCTTTCCGCCTGACTTTCCCCGATGAACAGCGTGGCAAAACCCTGTACTTCGCCCTCCGCTGGGAAAACACCACCGGCGAAAAAGGCCCCTGGAACGCCATACAGAGCGCAGTAATACCTTAGGGAGTTAGAGGAGTTTTTTTTAGTGGAGAGTGGAGAGTGGAGAGTGGAGAGTGGAGAGTGGAGAGTGGAGAGTGGAGAGTGGAAAATGGAAAATGGAAAATGGCTCTTAGTTATGAGTTATGAGGTATGAGGTATGAGGTATGAGGTATGAGGTATGAATTATGGGTTGCGGCAGGCGCTCCGGCGTCAGCCCAATTAGTCACATTAGCACATTAGCACATTAGCACATTAGCACATTAGCACATTAGCACATTAGCACATTAGCACATTAGCACATTATTTTCTATTTATTCGTTCGGTGATGGGGAAGGTTGGTTTGGAGAGATTGGCTGTTTCGCTTCTTCGTGAAGCGTGGGGGTGTTCGCTGCAAATTTCCCAGCGTGATTTCGGACGTTCGGAGTCGCGCCATTCATAGCCTTTCAACAGGGCTTTTTCCGGCGGCAGTTGGTCGAGCGGATACGTGTCGCTCTTGACCGGTTGGGAATAATATTTGATGCGTTGTATCTTCCGTTGCTTTAATTCTACTTGCATATTGACGCTTTCCGACAGGTTGCCGTTTGTTACGACACTATCTTCCTGCAAGTAGTAAACGGTTTGCGCCCCGCCGATAATATCCGCCAAATAAATATCATTATCCCTGAAATACGCAATAATATCGCGGCCTTTTACCTGATTATAGAATGTATCCTGTTCGTGCATGATGATAAAAGCCGCCTGTAAAAAATCGGCTCGCAGGATTTCTTTCTGGTCGGTCAGGAAGTGAATTTCATTGGCCGAAATTTGTTGTTCTTCGTTCCACATGACCGGCCGGATAAACATGCGCCCCAATGAATCCAGCGATGAATAGGCAAACGAATCGCAGGCGGCTTGCAGGTTTGTGCGGAATGTGCGTACATTATGATACGCAAAAATCTTGCGAATGGAACTGTCGGGTACAGGAACGGCAAGCATAGCCGTATCAACGGCTGCAAGCGCCGGCGTACCGGCAAGGAACTGCGCCGTATCAATAGTCGCCGGCGCCAGCGTGCCGGTGGAAACCGTATCAACAACTGCTAAGGCCGGCATGTCGGTGAAAGCCGTATCAATGGCTGCCGGCGTCAGCGTATCGGTAACCGGCAGGGCGGGGTTTGCAGGGGCGACCGTATCTTTTGCCCGGTATGCCGGATTTAATTCCGTTATAAAATGAAGCGTATCGGCGCGTGTGAATGCCGTATCGGGCTGGTTGTTTTCCAATGTATAGTAGGCCATCGAAGGTTGCCGGGTTACGATAACCATTTCGGGGGTTTCGGTAAAATGCGCTTCGTTGCCGAAAATAATTAATGATTGCGTGGTGTCGTGCATCTGTACATGTCCGTACAGGTCGCCTTTGCGGGCTGAGCGGTCGTAGAAGATGCTGTCTGCCCAAACTTCCTGCTCGTCCGATTGCATGTAGGCGTTTTCCGAAAAATGGAAGTAATCGCGGGGCTTGTCGTACCAGCCGTAATGACACGACAGGAAACCGTCTTCATGCCAAATGGAAGTAGCGCCTGTAAATACGGCAATATCCGTTTCCGTGTTGTAATTACCCGATTCGCAAAGGATGTCGTAGGCGTCATTGCGTATAGAAACGGAGTCGCTGAACACAAACAGTTTTTCATTTGAATAATAGTATCCCTGCACGCTTTCCAGTAAATTGTTTTTATTGTCGATAGTCCCGCCGTTAAAGAAATGCCCGATATTTTGTTTGGTATCAAAATCCAGATGCTGCGTTCGCAGGGTGGCTGTGTTGTCGGTCAGGCGCACCAGTTCGCCGCGCACTTTTGCCATACTGGCGGCGCCGTCATAGTGCAGCCGGTCGCCGTACAACGTAGTGCCGTCTTTGACGACCACCACGCGGCTGTATGCTTCAAATTCCGAAGACGAGAAAGAATAAGCGCTGTCGCAGGACATCATCGCGCCGTTGTGCATGAGTTGTACATGGCCGATAAGCCGGTTAATCGTCTTTCCGTTGTAGGACATGCTGAGGATGGAATCGACATGTATCATCTCTACCGTCTTCCGGTTATCTTCCGGTTGAGCGGATAGCATACCCGAAAAGCCGCAAAAAACAAACAGCAGGCAACCGACAACTCCCCCTGCGCAACGGCGCAGGCCGGCGGTTTCCGGCCGGTTATACCTTTTTGTTTTGTCCGGTTTATTCGGGTGATTTATTTTCTCCATCCGTCCCGTTCAAATTGGCAGTGGTCGAATAGGGGGTCAATGCGAATGAGCGCCGCCGCCTGTTTTTGTTTTATCCATTTTTCAAACATTGCTTGTTGGCGCCGCTGTTTGGCTAATTGTTGAATGACGGAATAATCGTCTTCGGGATTGGCCGTGTGGGAAGGTATCAGCCGTTCCAGACGGATAATCTTGTATTGCGTATTTCCCATTTTGTCCTGCGATTCGTATGGAATGGAGATGTCTCCTTCTTTCATATTCCGCAACACGCCATAGTCTGCCGGATTGAGCTGGTCTTTCTCAAAGTGGGACGACAGATTTTCTTCGTTCACCATTAACCCGCCGCTGGTATTGGTTTTGGAATCTTCCGAGAGCCTCAATGCCGCCCGTTCAAAACTCAATCCGCCCGCCCGGATAACGGCAGCGATACTGTCCAATTTTTGAAACGCGGCCATGCGGTCGTCAGCCGTATATTTGGGTTTAAGTAATATGTGCCGGCAATTGAACATGTCGTTGCCCTGTTTTTCGATGAGTTGGATAATATGAAACCCAAATTCCGTTTCCACAATCGGGGACACCTGTCCGGGTTTAAGCACCAGGGCGGCGTCAGCAAACGCCGGCGCTAATTCCTGTCTATAGCGCAATCCCAATTCGCCGCCCCGCAAAGCGCTGGCGGGGTCTTCCGAGTAAAGAATAGCGAGGGTACTGAATTTTTCGCCGTTCACAATACGTTCGCGCAATTCGAGCAGGCGTTTCCGCACGTCAAATTTCGCTTCGCTTGCCGGCGGATTGACGATAATTTGCCGCAGTACATATTGTGTCGGAATAACAGGCAAGCTGTCTTTCGGGATGTGTTTGTAGTTTTTTTCCACTTCGGTGGGCGTTATCGGGGCGTCTTTTACCAAAGAGGCGTGCATGTTTTGCGTGAGAATTTGTTCGCGGACAATTTCACGCAAGTCTTTTTTCAATTGGAACATCGGTTTATGGAACAGTTCTTCCACCGCTTTTTCACTGCCTGCACGCATAACCATCGAACGTACCTGCCGGTCGATTTGTGCATCCACATCTTCGTCTGTCACGTTCAAACTGTCGAGGCGCGCCTGCACCAACAATAATTTTTGCAGCAACAAATTTTCGAGTACTTCGCACTGGAGATTTTTATCGGAGGTGATGCCTTGCAGTCGCCTCATGCTTACTTCCGATTCGATATCGTACAGCAAAATCATTTCGCGCCCTACTACGGCAACGACTTTATCAATTAGTCCGTCCTGTGCGGATAGATTTTGCAGCAGGGCGGGCAATAAAAAAATCAGGAATAAAAATTTACGCATAACATCAATTGTTAATATACAGTTTTAGCTTGTTGTGGTTGAGTGCATCGTTGTAGATAGAGTTTTCAAGGTTTTTCAGCAGTTCCTGTTTCCGTTTGTTCCGTATAATGTTGCTGATATTTTCCCGTTCGTAGTCAAGCGGCGCCTGTTCGCCAACGGCAACCGTCCGGTAGAGGTAAACAAAATGAGTATAGCCGTCTGCATTTGCCCGTATATAACCGTTTTTCCATTCGTTTTCGATTTGTCCGGCAGTGAGCGGCAGTTCGTTTGCCAGCATTTCGGCATCGACCCATTGTTCATTGAAATTGGTATATTTTTCGGCCACAGCCGCGCAGATATGCTCCAACTGCTCGCGGTCTTCCGGGTCGGACGAACGGTAAATTTTCTCTATCTGCTTTACCTGCGGAATATCTTCCGAAACTTTTATGAAAATAACTTGCGCAAGCGGTTTGGTCAGTATAAAATTTTGGGCGGACGATTTGTAGAACGCTTCCATTTCCCGGTCGCTGACAATGGTGTCCAGCCGTTGTTCCATATACATTTTTTCATAACGGTAAATCAACAACGACATCCGGTAATCTTCCAATTCCATAGAAACATTTTTCTGTTCCTTGCTCAAGTATTGTTCCGCCATTTTAGCGACTAATTGTTTCCGCGCCCAGTTGGATACGTATGTCTGCAACATTTGCAAGCTGTCTTCAGCCGACAATCCGCTGGGGAAAATCATATCCACCCCCGATTTAAACAATATTTTCCCGTTTACTTCGGCTAATTTTTCATCCGTTACCCGGTCGGAGAAATAACTGCAACCGGCAAGGAGCAGCAGGCAGCAGGCAGTTTTCAGTAGGCAGTAG
>JAIROQ010000037.1 GCA_031257455.1 Prevotellaceae bacterium
TTTCCACGATGCACCGGCAGTATGCCGCGCGAAAGGCAGGGAGATGCGTTGTATCCCCGTGCTTACGCACGGGGTTATTCACATTGCGCCCCTTCGGGGCTTTTTAGTTGAAAATGGAGAGTGGAGAGTTGAAAATGGCGACAAGCGCACTGGCGCAAGCCAAATCTGTAAATCTGTAAATCCGTAAATCTGTCAATCTGTCAATCTGTAATTAGTCACATTAGCACATTAAAAAATTAGCACATTAATTCGTATCTTTGTCCGGCAAAATATATAAAACGATGTTCCGACCACTTATTCTTGACCGGTATATTATCAGGAAATTCATAGGCACCTACCTGTTTTCGCTGGCGTTGATTGCGGTGGTGATAATTATTTTTGACGTCAGCGAGAAAATACAAAACTTCGTGGAAAAAGAAGCGCCCCTGCGGGCTATCGTCTTTGATTATTACCTTAATTTCATTCCGTATCTCGTTAATATGTTCAGCTCGCTGTTTGTGTTTATCACCGTTATTTTGTTTACTTCACAGATGGCGTCCCACAGCGAAATTATTGCCATTCTCTCCGGCGGCATGAGTTTCCGGCGGTTGATGTATCCCTATTTTATTTCCGCCACTTTCATTTGCGCGCTCAGTCTTGTGTTGAATTTATTTGTTATTCCGCCGGCGAATGCCAAGCGATTGGCGTTTGAGGAACAGTATGTCGTATCGCCGTTTTACAATGCCAACAGGAATATGCACTTTCAGGTAGATACCGGCACATTTGTGTATATGGAATCTTTTATCACATGGAATAACACTGCCCAGCAATTTTCCATAGAGAAATTTTCAGACAATAAATTACTGTCGAAAATTTCTGCCGGCAGCGCCAAATGGGACGAAGAAAAGAAAATCTGGAAACTCTCCAAGTATGTAAAACGCACGTTGAAGGACGAGGGGGAAACAGTCGAACGCGGCGAGGAAATGGAAATGGCCATTAATCTGGATGCGGCAGACCTGAAGCGCCGCCAAAATTTTACCGAATCAATGGACTATACGGAATTGAATGACTACATTGCTTTACTGAAACAGCGCGGCGACAAGAGTATCAAGTATGCGTTGATACAAAAAAATACGCGTATTGCCGTGCCGTTTTCCGCATTTATCCTCACCCTGATTGGCGTGTCGCTGTCGTCCCGCAAGGTACGCGGCGGTATCGGGTTAAAAATAGGCATCGGACTGGCATTAAGTTTTTCCTATATCCTTTTCCTTCGTTTCAGCGAAATGTTTGTGCATTCCGGCTTTTTGCCGCCCACCATTGCATTGTGGACGCCGAATATTTTATATGCCATTGTCGCCATCCTGCTTTACCGGATAGCGCCGAAATGAATGGAGAATGGAGAATGGAGAGTGGAGAATGGAGAATGGAGCGCCCGGATGCATAACTCATAATTCATAATTCATAACTCATAATTCATAACTCATAACTCATAACTTATAACTCGCTTCCTGCATGAAAAAAATTTTTACAATCCTCTTGTTCCTGTTTGCGCAGAGCCTTTTTGCGCAATCGTTTCAAACCTCTTTCGACACGACTCGTTTGCGTGTGGATTTGGTTTTTGCCGGCAATGCCGAACAGCAGTCCGTCTATTTTTCCGGCCTCCACAAAGAGCCGCAGTGGGGCGGCTCGCAGACGAATCTGATAGACCCGTTCGATTACGGCGAATATTGCTACAAGGTTTTTTCGCCGGAGAACCGGCTGATTTTTTCACGCGGTTTCAGTTCGCTGTTCTATGAATGGCGCACGACCGAAGAAGCAAAAAGCCTCTCGCGGGCGCATCCTTTCTCATTGCTTTTGCCCATGCCGAAGCATGAAGTACGGCTGGAAATATACGAACGCGTGAAGAAAACAAATGAATGGCGTTTATTATTTACCGCCAAAATCCATCCGTCCGATAAGCAAATCAAGCAGGATGCGCCGGCGTCTGTTGCGGTAACGGCTTTATTGCATCAGGGGCATCCGTCCCGGAAGGTAGATGTGGCGCTCCTTGCCGAAGGATATACGGCCGGCGAAATGGAAAAATTCCGCGCTGATGCGGCGCGTTTCATGGATTACCTGTTTGCGGTAGAGCCGTTCGCCTCGCATCGCGGCGATTTTAATTTCTGGACGGTGGAAGCGGTATCGGAAGCCTCCGGCCCCGACATTCCCCATGAGGGAATATGGAAAAATACCGCAGCCGATGCCGGGTTCTATACTTTCGGCATCGACCGTTACCTGACTGCGCCCAATCATACGCAGCTGTGCGCACTGGCATGGAATACGCCCTACGATATACTCTATGTGCTGGTGAATACCGAAAAATATGGCGGCGGCGGAATTTATAATTTTTATGGATTAAGCATGTCCGACCATCCATTGGCGAAAGATGTTTTTCCGCATGAATTTGGTCATACATTCGCCGGCTTGGCCGATGAATATTATACTTCCGAAGTGGCTTATCAGGATTTTTACGATTTCGGAACAGAGCCATGGGAGCCGAATTTAACTACATTGGTTGATTTCGATAAAAAATGGCGCGACCTGATGGACGAAGATACGCCCGTACCAACGCCCAATACCGCTGCGTATGCCAATACGGTGGGGGTTTTTGAAGGCGGCGGTTATATCAGTAAGGGCATTTTCCGTCCGGCACTGGACTGCCGTATGAAAAGCAATACCACCAAAGGTTTTTGTCCCGTCTGCCACCGCGCCATTGTAAAAATGATTGAGACGTATTGCAGGTAGTTGAAAATTGAAAATTGAAAATTGAAAGTTGAAAATGCCTTAGCCCAAATCTGTAAATCCGTAAATCTGTAAATCTGTAAATATAAAAATCGTGTTTTGGAAAAAACAAAAATATAAATTGCTGCTTTTTGACCTTGATAATACATTGTGGGATTTTGAAACCAATGCCCGCGCAGCTATCCGCGATATGCTGGCGGAACAAAATTTGACGCGCATCCTTGCGGAGTTTGATGAATTTTATTGTTGTTACGAAATGCATAATCATCGTTTATGGATGGAATATGAAGCGGGCAACCTGAAAAAAGAAGACTTGCGTACGTTGCGTTTTCACTTTGCACTGCAGGCGTTCGGGGTTGACAGTTATGAGCTGGCAAGGCATTGCGGGGAACAGTACATTGCCTTATGCCCGAAGAAAACCGCGCTTTTTCCCCATACCCTTACTACGCTGGATTACCTGCGTCCGAAATATAATATGGCTATTATCACCAACGGTTTTTCCGAAGTGCAACATGTCAAAATCGCTGCTTGCGGCTTGGATAAATATTTCCAACGGATTTTTATTTCCGAAGAAGTAGGTTGCCCCAAGCCGGGAAGCGGCATTTTCCATGCGGCGGTAACGGCTTTTCACAGTACTAAAAAAGCCGCGCTGATGATTGGCGATAACTGGGAAAATGATATAGCCGGCGCAAAAAAATACGGTATCGACCAAGTCTATTATAATCCCCGCCGCATTCCCCACGACCGGAAACCGACATTTGAAATTGAACGGATAGAACAGCTGAAAGCGTTTTTGTAAATGCCCATAAATAATTTTCCCGCTTCATTCCCGAATATCTCTCTTCCCTCATCCCTATTCAATTTTTATTTTGTATTTTTGTTCCATGAAAAAGATGCCAATATTTTTCCTGCTGGTTGTTTTACAAGGTTTAGCCTATCCTGTGGCGGCGCAAACCTTACCGGAGCAGCTTCACAAAGCGGAAGCATTGCGGTTGAATTACCAGTTTAAAGAGGCGGCGGCTATTTTTTCCACTATTGCCGAACAAAGCCGGGATTCCGTATTGCGCCAACAGGCCGCGCATCAATTACTGCTGTGCGAAAACGGGCAGGTGATGTTGCATTATATCGAAACGCCGGTGGTTACCGGAAAGAAAGTCGTGCCGGCCAATCAGTTTTTTAATTATTATACGACCGACCTGTCCGGCGAGTGGGCGCTGCTTCCGGCGGATTTATTGCAGGCGAAGACGGAAGATGCGCTTTCGCCCGTTTTTATTCCGGCCACAGACGCCAATGTACTTTACTTTGCTTCACAGGCCACCGGCGATTGGGATATTTATATGCTTCAACGTATCGAAGGCGAGCAATGGGCTGCGCCGGAACCTGTGGAAGCGATTAATACCACGTTTGACGAACGGTTTCCCTATGTAACGCCCGACAGGCAAACACTGTATTTCGCGTCCAACGGGCATTCGGGAATGGGCGGCTATGACCTCTTCAAAAGTACTTTCAATACGGCCACCCGGCAATGGAATACGCCGGAAAATATCGGTTTCCCGTATTCATCTCCTTTCGATGACTGGTTGTTTGTGCCGAATATCCATCACACCGAAGCGCTGTTTACTTCTTCACGCGAGCAGAAAGGCGATAGCCTCACGGTGTACCGCATCGCGTTGGAAGTAAACCCGACCAAGCAGCAGGGACGTTCGACACTGCAAATCCAACAAATTGCCAAACTGCAACCGGTGAAAAATGAAGTACAGCCGGACGAAGAAGAAATACCCGGAGATAATCCGAATGACCAGTATCAGGCGTTGCACCGGATTTTGCAACAACAGCAGGTAAACGAAACATTAGTGCAAAACGATTTAACGTATATCCGCAAAATGTATGCACTGGTGGAAGACCCGGAAGAACGCGGAACGATACAAGAAAAAATAACCGACTACGAAAATGAGTTGCTGCAAATGCAGGCAAGCATCCGGCAGACGATGGAACGTATCCGAAAGATGGAAGCCGGTTTATTGGAGCAGGGTATTGTTCCCGAATATACGCCTGCCGTGCCGGCGGCGTCTTCGCTGACCGGAACGCCGCCGGTAGTGCCGCGCTCCCTGTCCTTCAGGCCTGCCGTAGTATTTCCCGCGAAACATATTTTGCCGCCTCCGCTGCCGCCATCTACGGAAGAAGAAGAAAAATATATTTTCAAAATCGGAAAAACTTCACACATATTTACCAGTCCCCCGGCAACCGCCGGGCTGGTTTACCGGATACAGATAGGCTCTTTCTCGCGCAAGCTGCCGGAAAAGGAACTGAAAGGACTTTCGCCCGTGTTCATATACCCGGTAAAAAGGTTATTCACCCATTGCGTGGGGCAGTTCGGTACTTACAAAGAGGTGAGCGAGGCATTGCCGGAGGTTAAAAAGCAAGGCTTCCGGGATGCTATCATCATTGCGATGATTGACGGGAAAAAAACGCCGGTGAAAACAGCACGCGGATACGAAAGCAAACATAAACCGCCGTTGCAGTCGCAATCACAGTTGCAGTCACAGCCGCAGTCGCTGGCTACCACTGCGGCTGCCACCGCTACTGCGGCTGTCACTGCCGCTACGACTGTCACGGCCGCTGCCGCTACGACTGCTACTGTGTACCATGTAATATTGGGCGAGTATCCTGAAAAATTGCCGCAGGAATTGCAGCAGGCCGTGCAACAGCATACGGCTAAAGACATCATCAAAAATTCATCGAAAGGAAAAACTATATATATTGTAGGCCCCTTTGCGACTTCCGCCGATGCGGAAAAGCTACAGGCGCAACTGAAAACAAAGGGATTTGAAGTAACTATCGAATAAGGGGAATATTCCTTCTCCTGAATTCCGCACACAAAATAGCCGTGCTTACCGCGACATTCAACGATTCGGAGGTATTAGCGCCTGCGGGAAACGGCGGGATAAACAACCGCTCGGAAATCGCTTCGGCAGTTTCCGGCGAAATGCCGTTGCCTTCGTTGCCTACAACCACCACGCCGCCGGGCGTGAGTTGTTTTTGATAAATATTGTCGCCGTCTATAAATGCGCCATAGACGGCGGTTGATTTTTTCGCCTGTTGTAAAAATTCCGGTAATTCCGTATAATGTACCTGTACGCGGAAAATAGCGCCCATAGTAGCCTGTATGACTTTTGGATTATAACAGTCTGCCGTGCCGGGCGAGCATACCACGCGCCGGATACCGAACCAGTCGGCCAGCCGGATGATAGTGCCTACATTCCCGGGGTCTTGAATATGGTCGAGCGCCAGCAATAACTCGTCCGGAGCGGGCGGGGGGAATGACGCCGCTGCCGGTTTTTCCACTACCGCCAGCACGGAAGGCGGCGTTTTCAACGCGCTCAATCGCGCCATAGTCGCGGCATTCACCTGTTCGACCAAATGTCCCGTCACGGGGAAATCCAATGGTTGGGCGGCAATAATCCGGCGTGTAATAAAGGCCGAATGCACCAGTTCTTCGACCATCTTTTTCCCCTCTACCACAAATACGCCGTATTCATCGCGAATTTTCTTCTGCGAAAGCGATTTTATCCATTTAATTTCCGCTACGGTCATGGGGGGGAAGTATGAGGTATGAAGTATGAGGTATGAGGTATGAAGTATGCTAACGTTGGTGTGCTTGTCGCGACTTACAACTTACAACTTACAACTTATAACTTACAACTTATAATACATTAAGGAGTTGTTCCTTGATTTTTTCGAGTTCATCTTTCATCTGCACTACTATTTTCTGGATGCCGGCATGATTGGCTTTTGAGCCGAGTGTATTTATTTCGCGTCCCATTTCCTGTGCAATGAAAGACAGTTTGCGCCCGGGCGTTTCTTCGGTTTCGATGGTTTGGCAAAAATAATCGCAATGTTGTTGTAGCCGTATTTTTTCTTCGGTGATGTCGAATTTTTCGATATAATAAATCAATTCCTGTTCGAAGCGGTTTTTGTCGTAGGAGGTATTTTGCAGCATCGTGGTCAAACTGTTTTCCAGCCGTTGCCGCAATGTTTCCAGCCGTTGCGGTTCAAAGGTTTTCACTGTTTCGAGCAAACCGGCAATGGCTGTTACGTGCGAGAGGATATCCTGTTGCAAGGCCATTCCTTCCTGCGCCCGGAAACGGTCGAAGGCGGCCAGTGCCTGTTGCAGACACGCATCCAGCGCGAGCCATTCTTCTTCCGCTACCTCAATAGCCGGCTCTGTCAGTACATCGGGCATGCGCAAAATGGTTTGCGCTATGCCGGCTTCCATAGCTGACGAGCCGGCCTGCTGTAACAGCTCGTCCAGCCGCCGGTAGTACGCAAGGAATGCCGCGTCATTGATAGCCGACAGGGAAACCGCTCCCTGCGATACGGTAGTGATTTGTATCTCCACTTTACCGCGCTGTATGGTACGGAGCAGTTCATTGCGCAGGACATTTTCCCTTTCGCGGTATTCTGTCGGGATTTTCAGATTCAGGTCAAGCGTTTTGCTGTTCAGCGAGCGCAATTCGACTGTGATTTTCTTTTGTCCGGTTATTTCTTCGGCTTTGCCGTAGCCCGTCATTGATTTTACCATTTGGATATTCTAAAAATTAAGCGCACAAAGATAGGCATAATTTAGAAATTAGGAATTGGTTGCAGCGATTTACGGATTTGCTAATGTGCTAATGTGACTAATTGGGCTATCGCGCCAGCTTATTCAAAATTCAAAACTCAAAATTGCTATGGCGTCAGCCAACTCATATTCTAATTTCTAATTTCTAATTTCTAATTGGCTGGCGCGTCAGCCAACTCATACCTCATACCTCATACCTCATACCTCATACCTCATACCTCAAGCCGTCATTCCGAGCGTAGCGTAGCGAAGTCGAGGAATCTCCTGCGATGCCCCGCTGTCCTTCCCAAACGCCTTGCGTTTGGCAGGATATTTCTCCACTCCGCGCACTCATTCTTCGCACGCTCCGGTCGAAATGACGACTTAATTGAAAATTGAAAATTGAAAGTTGAAAATGGCGACAGGCGCAGTGGCGTCAGCCCAATTAGTCACATTAAACAATTAGTCACATTAGCACATTTCCACAAGCCCCTTCGGGGCTGCCTGTGAATAACCCCAAGCATTCATTCATCAAACGTTTTTCCCGTCAGGGAAAACAGTTCAATAGAAAAAGGCATCCGTCCTGTTCCAAAACCTCGTAGCGATTTCCTGTTATCCAGATGCGACAATTTGAAATGCACCCGAATGTTAACACCGATAAATTTAATAAAAACAGCCATTAGTAAAACGCATTGCCAATGGCTTGCATAAATTAGGGCGCGAACTCATTGACGTAACCCTGTAATACAACTACAATTTCAGGAAATTTTTCAGAATAGCTTCGCCCGCCGCGCCTGATTTTTCGGGATGGAACTGCACGGCATAGAAATTATCTTTGTGCAACGCCGCGCTGAACGGAAGAATATAGTCGGTGGCGGCCACCGTGCAAGGGTTTAGCGGCACATAGTAACTGTGGACGAAATACACAAAGCGGCCTTCCAACGCCTCGCCGAACAGGGGACTGCGAGCGCCGGAGAGTGTATTCCATCCCACATGCGGCACCTTGTCTTCGTGCT